>JBJTWP010000153.1:0-3138 GCA_046081805.1 Cyanobacteriota bacterium | reverse complement strand
CAGGTGCATGCCGAAGCCCACCCCACCCGACTCCTCGCCGCCCACCAGCACCTCGCCGGCCAGCATCTCGGCGGCGATGTACTTGAAGCCCACCGGCATCTCCAGCACGGTGCGGCCCAGCTCTTCCGCCAGCAGCTGCATCAGGTCGGAGCCGCTCACGGTCTTGATCACCGAGCCCGGCAGCTGGCGGGCCCGGGCCAGGTGATCGATGAACAGGGGCATCAGCAGCTGGGTGCTGCAGAAGCGACCGTTCTCATCGACTGCGGCGATGCGGTCGCCGTCGCCGTCAAACACGATGCCCATCGCCGGCTTGCCCGCCGCCGTGCTGGCCCGCACCGCGGCGATCAGCTCCTGCAGGTAGGGCGCCAGGGGCTCTGGCGGGTTGCCCCCAAACAAGGGATCGCGGTTCGCCCGGATCTCCTGAATGGCACCGCTGGCCAGCGCCTGCTCCCCCAGCAGGGCCGGCAGCACCCCGGCGGCGGAGCCGTGCATCGGATCCACGATCACGCTCAGGCCCAGCCGCTCCAGTCCCTCGGCCAGCGCGGCGGTGTCCACCTTCGCCTTGAGCCCCGCCACGTAGGCGCCCATGGCATCGAAGCGCTGCGGTGTACCGGGGATCGGCACCGTGATGCCGCCCGCCTCCAGCCGCGTTTCCACCCGCCTGGTGAAGTCGCCCTCCACCGAGCCGCCGAAGGGCCCCTTGATCTTCAGGCCGAGCCACTCGGGCGGGTTGTGGCTGGCGGTGATCACCAGGGCCCCCAGGGCGCCGCGCTCCACCACCGCCCAACTCGACGCCGGGGTGGGGGTGGCGCTGGCCGCCAGCACCGGCTCCAGGTCGGCCCCGCGCACGGCCGCGCAGATCGCCTCGGCCAGCTCGGGCGCCAGGAAGCGGCGGTCGTAGCCGATCACCACCTCACGGCTGTTCAGCCCCTCCGGCGCCGCGTAGGCCAGCTCGGCGGCGGCAGCGGCGGCCACGGGCAGCAGCCGCTCCACCGTGATGTCCACGCCGAGAATCCCGCGCCAGCCATCGGTGCCGAAGGCGATCGGGCTGGCCTGCAGCGGCAGGGAGGCTGAGGCCATGGGAGGAGCAGACATCACCACGGCAACCGTTCGTAGCAGGAGGAGCGACGGGGGCGGCCAGCCCGGGTGCCGGCCTGTGGGGAGACCACCATCGCCAGGCCGAATCTCCGTGATCTGGACTGCCCTGGTGACGCCAGGGTTCAATCCGCTCTGGCCATGGGCGACCCGCGGCATCCGGCATCCGGGTGCAGCCCCTGCCGGCCCGCCTAGCCTGAGGAGATGCCGCAGTCATCCGGCCCCTCGGGTCATCCCAGAGACTCCCCAGCGACGTCGCTCCGACCACCCGTCACCGACCCACCCCTGACTGACCAGCTGTTGCGCAGCTGGTTGCGCTGCAAGCGGCGGGCCTGGCTGGATCGCCATGGCGATCCGACGAAGCGCCAATGGACGGCCCATCGAGCCCTCGCCCTGGGCGACCAGTTGCGCAGTTTCCAGACCCTGCTGCCCCAGAAGCCCGGCCATGGAGTCGCGGCGGCAGCGGCTGGAGCGCCTGGCGTGCTGGGCCTGCGGCTGAGCGGCCGGGTTGCCGACCTGCGGCTGGAAGCCCACCCCGCCCTGCTGGAGCGCGTGCCCGGACCCAGTGTGTGGGGTGATCACGCCTACCGGCCGGTGCTGGGTCGCCAGGGCCGCAACCTCACCCGGGAGCACCGGCTGGTGCTGGCCCTCTGGGGTCGTCTGCTGGGGGAGCGCCAGCGGGCGCCCGTCTCCCATGCCCTGGTGGTGGCCGGTGCTGGCCAGGCACTGCAGCGTGAGCGCCTGGCCCTGGGGAGTGGTCTGCAGCGCCAACTCGATGAGGCCCTGCTGAGGCTCGCGGTGGACCTGCAGGGCTCCAGCGCCCCGCCCCTGGTGGCCGATCGCAAGAAATGTGTGCTCTGCAGCTGGCGCGCCGTGTGCGACCGGGAGGCGGCAGCGGTCGGCCATCTGAGCGAGGTGAGCGGCATCGGCGGCAAGCGCCGCGACATGCTGCTGGACCTGGGGATCGAAACCCTGCCCCAGCTCGCCGGCACCGATCCGGCCTGGCTGGCGGAGCAGCTGGCCGTGCATGGAGAGCAACACCGCGAGATCGCCGTCCAGCTGGTGGCCCAGGCCCGGGTGCAGGCCGGCGGTGAGCCTGAGCGACTGGCGCTGGAGCCCGCCTCGACCCGGCCCGGACCACTGCCGGAACTGGCTGCCGCGCCGGGTCTGCTGCTCTACGACATCGAATCCGACCCGGACGCCCGCGACGACTTCCTGCATGGCTTTGTGCTGGTGCGCCGCGATCCGGATGGCCGTTGGCCGGCCGCCAACCCCGAGACCATGGCGGGCTGGCGCTACCTGCCCCTGCTGGCGCGGCTGGAGCATGGCGAGGGGCGGCTGTGGTCGCGCCTTCAGGCCCTGCTGCTCCGCTACCCCGGCTGGCCCCTGCTGCACTACGGCGAAACCGAATCCATCGCCCTGGTGCGCCTGGCCAGGCGGATGGGTGCGTCGCAGGCCGAGCTCGATGCCCTGCGCGGTCGCCTGGTGGATGTGCATGCGCGCCTGCGCCAGCACTGGCGCCTGCCGGTGAACAGCTACGGCCTCAAGGCCGTGGCCAGCTGGCAGGGGTTCCGCTGGAGCCAGAGCGGGGTGGATGGGGCCCGCTGCCTGCTGTGGTGGCGCCAGTGGCGCCATGACTGGGGCGCGTCGCCGTCAGCCACCAACCCCGTCGCGGCCCGTCGCGGCCTGGAGCGGATCTTCACCTACAACCGCGACGACAACCTGGCCACCTGGGCCGTGAGCCGGTGGCTGCTGGATCAGGCCTGAGCGCCCGTCTGGCCGCCGGCGCCCACCGGTGGTGCCACGAACGCCGGTGGGGTGCTGATGCTGAGCTCAACGCCCCCCTCAGCCAGCAGGCTGGCCTGATCGAGGGCGCTGCGCCGCACCAGGGCTAAACCCTCGCCACCCTCCTCTGTGCTGACGCTGGAGGTGATCTGGCCGGCCCGATCGCCGTTGGCGGTGAACAGGCTGGTGGCGCGGCCGGGCACATCGGTTCCCTCCACCGCACTCCCATGGCTGAGCTGCTTTTTTCTGCGAATCCAG
>JBJTWP010000152.1:0-25646 GCA_046081805.1 Cyanobacteriota bacterium | reverse complement strand
GGGTTCACCTGAGGATGAAGATTTCCTGGTGTCCATGGCGCAGTGGAACCACTCCGATCCATCTCGAACTCGGCTGTGAAACGCTGCAGCGCCGACGATAGTTGGGGGGTAGCCCCCTGAGAAAATAGGTCGATGCCAGGTTAAACATTCATCACTCAGCTTCTGTGTTTCCATCCCAGCATTTATTCGGCTGTAGATATGAGCTGTTGTAGTGTTGCTGCAGTGCATTTGTAGATTAGATACAGTGCTGGCACGATGTGGATTACATGTTTGACGTGGTCCAGTGATGGGCCAAGTACATTCAATGAGGGCAAGGAAGCCACCCGAGCTGGGTGGTTTTTTTGTTGTTTTGTGGTGGCGTTGGCAGTTTGGCGATTCGCCGGGCTGTTTGGGCCCATCTACGATTTGGTCAGACCCGCTGCTGTGGGCCATGCGGAGCCTGATGCAATGTGGATCATCGCCGAAGGTGCTCTTTGTGCCGCGCGGGGAGGCTGACGGATGAGACGTTTTCGGGCAATTGCTCGCAAAGTTGCCTATGAAACCTTGCCTTTTTGGCGCACATATCGCCTCTGGCTGTGGCTTGACTGTGTCGATCTCAGTGCAGCTTTTGCTTATCACTTGCTGCAGTCGGTGTTTCCAATCCTGTTGATCGCCCTGGCGATTGCAGCTCGATTGCTGGGCCAGCAGGTGGATCTGCAAGACAGGTTGATTGGGCTCGCCGATCAGGTGTTGCCGGATAGTGCCATCCCCCTGCTGCGTTCCACCTTCCTGCGGCTCACTCGCCAGGGTCTCGGTGCCGGTCTGCTGGGTGGTGTGGCGCTGGCGATGACTGCGAGTAATGCCTATCTCACCCTGCAGCGCGGCGCGGATCGCATCTGGTGGAACAGGCCCACAGGTTTTGAGGGGTTGTCGTGGCAGCAGCTGGTGCGGCGTTACGTGTTTCTGCGGCTGAAGGCCTTGGGCCTGGTGGCGATCTGTGCGCTGCTGGCTGTGGTGGATCAGTTGTTGTCCACGATGCGGCTGTTGGGTTCCACGGGGCTCCGGAGCTGGGTGATGTCCCTGGTGCCGGCGGGGTTGCGATTGCAGCGACCGGTTTCTTCGGGGGTGGATCTGGCGGTCTCGTTGTTTCTGGCCTTCGTGGCGTCGTTGGTGTTGCTGTGGCTGCTGCCGTCGCGGCGGATTCGGTTGCGCCCCCTGATCCCCGGGGCGTTGTTGATCAGCGTGGCCCTCACGGGTCTGAACCTGGTGTTGGGCCGGTTGCTCATCGCCCTGGGGGTGCGCTTCCAGGCCTATGGGGTGATTGGTGGTGTGCTGCTGCTGAGCCTGTGGGTGTGGGTCGTGGCCGCAGTGCTGTACTACGCCCAATGTCTGTGTCTGGTGCTGGAGCGCCGGCGGCGAGGGGAATCCCTCCACCTCTCGGCTCTGCAGACGGGCTGATCGGCCTCAGGATGGATCCGGCGCTTATGCCAGCCCCTGCCCGCCTGTCCCATGCAGCCCCGTTCGATTCCCTGGCTCTGGATTGCCATCGGCGCCCTGGTGTTGCTGGCGCCTGGCCCCGCGGGACGGCTGCTGATCGACGTGCTCGGTGGGGTGACGCTCACGCTGCTGCTGCTCCCGGTGCTGTTGGGCGCCGCCGGCTGGATCGGCTGGCAGGTCCTGCAGCGGCGCCTGCGCACCTGTCAGGCGTGCGGCTTCACCAGCATGGGTGGTGAGATCTGCCCTGCCTGCGGCAGCGCCTACGCCGCTGGGGGCGCTGCATCCAGCACTACCGGCTCGGGCCTGTCTCCCGATGGCGGCATCGCTGGGGGAGTGGAGATCGATCCACGCAACGTGATCATCGATGTGCAGGCCACGGATGTGATTCCGGGGGGCAACAGGGGCGACTGAACCGCCTGAACCCCTGCCGGCGGGTCTGAACGGTCAGTCCCCAAGGCCGGCCGGAACGAGCGCGTGCTGGCTGCTGCGTTGCAGTTCCGACAGGCGTCGTTCGCGGAGGTACAGGAACAGCGGGGCCGCACAGGCAAACGCCACGGTCACGCAGCTGAGCAGCACCCAGGGCAGCCCGCGCAGCTGGATGCGCCGGGCTTCGCGCACCATCCAGATCACCACCGCGGTGGCTCCGATGCCGAGATCCCGCGACAGCGAGGCCGCAGCGGGGTTGGCATTGGCCTGGGCCACGAAGTGGGCGATGTCGAAGGCGCCGCCGGATTCGCGGATGTAGTCGATGTTCGCGAGCCAGGGCAGCACGGCTCCGGCGATGGCGAGCGCCAGATACACCAGCTCCATCGCTGAAGGGGTGCGTGCCCCAGCCCTCTCGGCAGGACCTGAGTTTGCGTCGGAGGTTCCCATCACCATCGGTTCAGTTCGGCACCGGACCGTAGGGCTCTGGCTGACTGGCTGCGTCGGTGCTGTTCCAGAGCAGCACCTCCTGCTCCACGGCGTCGAGAAGGGTCTCGCAGCGACGGGCGTAACTCTGGGCCCGCTGGAACAGCCCCGCCATGGCCTCCACCTCCAGGTCGGTGGCATGCAGCTGGGCCAGGGCCAGATCAAGGGCCGTGCGTGCCTCCGTGTAGCTCAGATCGTGGGCGATCGCGTCTGAGGACTCCTGGTCGGGGGCCGTCGATCGGCAGCCGGCGCCCTTGGTGCCTGCGCGGGGCTGACGGGTGGACATCAGGGAGTGGTTGGGCTGGGCTGAATCTCGCGCACGTCCGCTTCGACCTGGCCGTCGGCGAGTTCCAGGCTGAGCCGCTCCCCCGGGGAAAGCTGGCTCACCGACCGCAGCAGCTGGCCCTGCCCATTGCGCACCAGGGAAAAGCCCCGTTCCAGCAGATGCCGGGGCGAGAGGGCCCGCAGCAGCGCCAGGGCCCGCTGCAGGTCGCGGCGGCGCTCGGCGATCAGCTGGCGCGGATGCAACTCCGCCAGGCGCTGTTGTTGCTGGCGGAGCTGGGAGCGCTCCCCGGCGAGCCGCAGGTGCACCACCTGGGCCAGGTGTCCCTGCAGCTGCCGAAGCTGGGCGCGGGCGGCGCGGCGATCCGGCAGCAGGGCCACCATCGCCGCGGTGGGGGTAGCGGCGCGGTAGTCGGCCACAAGGTCGGCGATGGTGGTGTCGTCTTCGTGGCCCAGGCCCGTCACCACCGGCAGGGGGCAGCGGGCCACGCAGCGGGCGAGCGCTTCGCCGTCGAACACGGCCAGGTCTTCGCGGCTGCCGCCACCCCGGGCCAACAGGATCGCCGCCAGCCCCAGCCTCTCGGCCTGGCCCCAGGTGGCCTCGAGGGCCGCGCAGATTTGGGCCTCCACCGGCCCCTGCACCGGAATCGGCACCACCACCAGCCGCGTGGCGGGCCAGCGTTCTGCGGCCGTGCGCAGCAGATCGGCCAACGCCGAGCTGGGCACGCTGGTGAGCACCGCCACAGCGGTCGGTGTGTCGGGCAGGGGGCGTTTGCGGGCGGGTTCAAACAGCCCTTCGGGCTCGAGCCGGTCGCGCACCCGCTCGAACTGGCGCAGCACGCTGCTAAGGCTCGGACGGATGTCGAGCACCTGCACACTCAGGCTGGCCCGGCTCGCCCAGAAGTTGAGCTTGCCCACCACCACCACGCCGTCGCCCTCCTCGGGCACATAGCTGAGCCGGCCCAGCTGGGAGGCCCACACCACGCCGCTGATCGAGGCCTGCCCATCCACCAGCGTGAGCCAGAGGTGCCCCTTTTTCAGCTGGGGCCTGCTCACGGTGGCGTCGAGCAGGAAGCGCGGCGCGAAGCCCCGCTCCAGCAGACTGCCGATGGCCTGGGTCAGCTCGCTGACGCTGTAGCGCGGGATGGCTCCGGCTTCGCTCACCGCTCCAGCTGCCGGTAGCAGAGCCACCAGTAGAGGCTCACCAGACCCGCCACCAGCGCCACCGCCTGGCCGATCGGATGGTCGATCCGCACCAGGCCGGCGCCGGCGATCACCAGGGTTGTGCTCAGCAGGCGGGCGCCATCGCGGCGGTTCTTGGCGTAGAAGCGGGCCAACCCCTGGAGGCGGAGCCCACCACTCTCGCAGGGGCTCCGCCAGGATGCCGGCGCGGCGATGTTCCAGACCGGCCTGGCCGGGGTGATGGTGGGCAACGCCGAGCCCGCTCTGCTGAGGCATCTGCCGGTCCTGCCCCACACCTATCTGGCCGAGGGACACGGCTGCGTGGGGATTGCCGAGGGCCTCGCGCACCACGGCTTCGGGGCGCTGCTGGGGGAGCTGGTCGACGCCCTCGCTGGGGCCTAGCTGGGGCCTAATTGGCCTGGGCCAGCCGGGGTTTGGTGAGTGCGGTGGCGACGGCCTGGCGCGGGTCGTCCGGCCAGGGGTGTTTCGGATAGCGGCCGCGCAGCTCGCGGCGCACCTCGGCATAGCCGCGCTCCCAGAAACCCGCCAGGTCCTGGGTGATGGCGGCCGGCCGGCCGGCTGGGGTGAGCAGATGCACGGTCACCGGTAGACGCCCCTCCAGCACCGTCGGCGTGGCGGTGGCGCCGAACAGCTCCTGCAGCTTCACGGCCAGCACGGGCGTGGTGCCGCTGTAGTCAAGGGCCACCCGGCGGCCCGAGGGCACCGGCAGGGCCACCGGCAGCAGCCGCTCCAGCTGGGGGCGCAGCTCCCAGGGGCTCACCCCCCAGAGGGCCTCGGCCAGATCCAGGCGCTGCAGGTCTTCCAGGCTGCCCAGGCCGCTGAGGTGCGGCCCGAGCCAGCCCACCAGCTGCTCCAGCAGGGTGGCTTCCCGGGTGTCGGGCCAGGGCTCCCCCAGGTGCTGGTGGGCCAGGGCCAGCCGTTGGCGCAGTTGCGTGGTGCTGGCGCTCCAGGGCAGGCAGGCCAGACCGCGCTCGCGGATGCCGCCGAGCAGGCTGGCGGCCACCATGGCCGCATCGGCCTCCGTTGGGGTTCCACTCCAGGGACGCCGCTCCAGCACCAGGGCATCGAGCACCAGCCGCTCCTCCCGCCGCACGCGGCCGGCTTCGCGATCCCATTGGGCGTTGCGCTGCCAGTCGGCACCGGCCTCCAGGGCCAGCTGCCGCAGGCCGGTACCCGAGAGCGGCAGGGCCAGCTGCACCCGCGCCTCGCTGCCTTCCCCATCGGCGCTGGCGATGGCCAGGGCTTCGGCGTGGGCCAGGGGGTCGGCGTCGTGGAGCCGGGCACCGCGGCCACCGCGCATCAGGAAGCGGCCGGGCTGGCCGGGGCGGGCCTGGGCGACCCGCTCGGGGTAGGCCAGGGCCACCAGCAGGGCGGCTTCACTGGCCTCGTCTCCGCTGCTGCGGATCGGATCGGCCGTGGCCACGGCGATGTTGGCGTCGCGGCAGGCGGCCAGCACCTGGCGCTCCAGTTGCCGCTGCAGCTGTCCCATCCGCTGGCGCTGGGACTCCCGCCCCCCCTGGCGCAGCCAGTCGAGCCGGCGCAGCAGGTCGCAGCCGGCCTCCTGGCGGTTGAGGGGATCCCGTTCGCTCAGCAGCACGGCCAGCTCGCAACCCAGCGCCAACCGGCCGCGCCGGTGGGCCAGCAGCAGCAGGTGGCCCAGGCGGGGATGCAGGCCCAGACCTGCCAGTTGGCGGCCGTGGGCAGTGAGCTGGCCGCCGGCATCGAGGGCATCGAGCCGCTGCAGCAGCGCGCGGGCTTCCTGCAGGGGGCCCTGGGGTGGGGCGTCCAGCCAGGCCAGCTCGCTGCCGAGGGGATCGCCCCATTGGGCCAGCTGCAGGGCCAGCGGCAGGGGATCGCTCTCCATCAGTTCGGGCGGATCGAAGGCCGGCCGGCGCTGCTGCTCGGCCGGACTCCACAGCCGCAGGCAGCGCCCGGGCCCCAGGCGCCCGGCCCGGCCGGCGCGCTGCTCGGCGCTGGCGTGGCTGGCGGGCACCGTCACCAGCCCCTCCATGCCGGTGGCTGGATCGAAGCGGCTGCGGCGGCTCAGCCCCGCGTCGATCACCAGGCTCACCCCGGCGATGGTGAGGGAGCTCTCGGCGATGGAGGTGGCCAGCACCACCTTTCCGCCAGCGTTGGAGGCCGGGGCGATGGCGCGGCTCTGGGCGGCGAGCGGCAGGTTGCCATGCAGGGCCGCGCAGGCGATCTCCTGGCCCCAGCGGCTCGCGGCGATGGCCCGCAGGCAGGCCTGGATCTCCCGCTGCCCCGGCAGAAACACCAGCACCGTGGGGCCCGGGGCGCCCGGCACGGTGTCGCGGAAGCGCTGCTCAAGCCAGTGCTCCTCCAGGGCCCGCAGCACCTGGCGCTCCAGCCGCTCCCCCTCGCGCGGGCGCTGGTGGCTCACCGTCACTGGATGGCTGCGGCCCTCGCTGCGCAGCAGCTGGGCCCCGGGCAGGGCTGCCGCCAGCGGTTCCGCATCGAGCGTGGCGGACATCAGCCCGAGCCGGAGCTCCGGTGTCAGCAGGCTGCGGGCCTGGCGCACCATGGCCAGGGCCAGATCCGCGTCGACGCTGCGCTCGTGGAACTCATCCAGCAGCAGGCAGCCCACGCCCTCCAGGGCTGGATCGGCCTGCAGCCGCCGCAGGAACAGGCCGGCGGTGAGCACCTCCACCCGGGTGGCCGCCGAGGTGCGCGATTCCAGGCGCACGCTGTAGCCCACCCGCTGGCCCACCGGTTCCCCCAGCTCGCCCGCCAGCCGCTCGGCGGCCGTGCGTGCCGCGATGCGCCGCGGCTCCAGCATCCAGATGGCCCCAGCTGCCGCCGGCAGCTCCTCCAGCAGCACCAGGGGGACCCGGGTGGTTTTTCCGGCTCCGGGGGGGGCCTGCAGCACCAGGGTGGCTCCGGGTGGTCGGAGTGCCTGCACCACCTGCCCCAGCTGGGGGTCGATCGGCAGCGGCAGGGGAAGTGGCAGGGACAGGCGGGCCGGGTTCAACGCACGTGGCGAACCCCGTCAACCGGGTGATACAGCTCGTTGGTGGTTTCCTCGTAGACGATCGCCGGCAGACCGGTTTCGAACATGGTCTGCAGGGCCTCCTTGAGGAAGGGATTCCAGCCACCGGTGCTCACCTTGCCGTGGCGCACGGTCCAGTCCCAGGTGCCCTGCAGGTCGCGGGGCACGCGGCCCTCGCGGTCGCGGCGGGCCACCAGATCCTGCGACTCCACCAGGCCCACCAGAATCGCTGCCTTGCCGTAGGCCGGGGTGAGGCTGAGTTCGAGCCGCACGGGATCCTCCTTCACCAGCTTGAGGCGGAAGCGGGGCGGCAGCTTGAGATTGCGGAGCACGGCGGCCACGATGCGGGTGCGCTGCTCGATGGCCCGCTGCTCAGGCGTGCGGTCCACCCCCGCTTTGGTGTCTGTCTGACTGGTGCCTGGCTGCTGTTCGTGCGTCGTCTCCACCAACTCCTCAGCGGTTCACTGCTGGAAGCCTATTCAGCAGGGGTCGGTCGGTCAGTGGTGTCGCCGTTGTCGTCGCCGAAGCGGACGGTGAGCAAATTCTCACGGGTGATCTGTCCTTCGGAGTCCAGGAGCTCCGGGTGGATCGTGGGACGACCGGTGCGGTCTCCGATCTGATCGGCGGACCTGGAATCGCCGGGTCGAGGCACGGCGCTGAAGCCCCTTCGCATGACCCTGAAGGCCTGCCACAGCAGCAACAAAAAGCAGGCCCCGTACACCACGGGGAAGATCTGGGGGATCAGTCCGTTCATGCCCCCATCATTGCCTGGTTGTCAGGGCTGCGGAGGTTGACGGTCGCTCTGGGATGCCGGCACGTTCGCCAGCATCCAGGCCCAGAGCGTCATGCAGGCAGCGCCAAAACTTAGAAATGCTAGCAGCAGGCGACTGGTGTCCATCGAACAATACAAATCTTCACCAACCTTAGGCCGTCCGCGGCTCCTACGGTTGGCTTGTCCATCAGGGGGTGCATTCGGTCATGCCATTCCGTCCCTTGCCTGCCCGTGCATCCCGAGCCCTGCTCTCCGTGGCGCTCCTCGGTGGCCTTACCAGTGGCCTGGTTGCTGTTCCCCTGGCCTGGCCGTCCCAGGGGCGCGCCCAGGGTGCAGTCGGTGCCGCCATCGGCCGGCAGTCGTTCGTGGCCGAGGCGGTGCGGCGGGCCGGTCCCGCGGTGGTCACGATCGACACGGAGCGCACGGTGGTGGTGCCCGGCGGTCCGGCCGGCGGCCTGCCCCGCGCCCTGCTCATGGATCCGCTCTTCCGGCAGTTCTTCGGGGTGCCCCAGCGGCTGCCTCCCTCCCAGCGCACGGAGCGGGGCCAGGGCAGTGGGGTGATCTTCAGCGCCGATGGCCTGATCCTCACCAACGCCCATGTGGTGGACCAGAGCGACAAGGTGACGGTGGGCCTGCAGGACGGACGGCGGCTGGCCGGCAGCGTGGTGGGCCTGGACCCGATCACCGACCTGGCCGTGGTGCGGCTCGCCGGTGGCGGCCCATGGCCGGTGGCTCCGCTCGGCAATTCCGATGCCCTGCATGTGGGTGACTGGGCCATTGCCGTGGGGAATCCCTTCGGCCTCGACAACACGGTGACCCTTGGCATCGTCAGCAACATGAACCGCAATGCCAGCAAGCTCGGGATCACCGACAAGCGACTCGATCTGATTCAGACCGATGCCGCCATCAACCCCGGCAACTCCGGCGGTCCACTGCTCAATGCCGATGGTGAAGTTGTGGGGATCAACACCTTGGTTCGTTCAGGCCCGGGTGCTGGCCTGGGCTTCGCGATCCCGATCAACCGGGCCCGTCAGATCGCCGCCCAGCTGATCGCCAGTGGCAAGGTGACCCATCCCTTCATCGGTGTGGGGCTGGATGCGGTGCGCAGCAGTGATGGCGGCAGTGGGCCGGGGGCTCGGGTGGTGTCGGTGGCTCCGAATGGACCTGCAGCCCGAGCCGGCCTGCGGCAGGGCGATGTCGTGGTGGCCGCCGCTGGACAACCGGTCCAGAATCCGAGCCAATTGGTGGCGGCTGTGGAGCGGGCCGGTGTGGGCCGCCCCCTCAGCCTCACGGTGAACCGGGGCGGCTCGGAACTGGAGGTGTCGGTGACGCCGGCCCAGCTGGGGAGCTGATCCGGCCGATCGCCGGGTCTGGCCTCGGCGCAGGTTTGAGCTCAGTGCTTGTCGCGCAGTTCCTCCACGCAGCGGGTGACGCACTCCCCGTCGTCCAGGGAGCAGGTGGTGATGCAAGTGAAGTAGGCCTCCACGGAATCGTTGGAGGACTGCTGGCCGTAGCCAGCATCATCGGTAGTCTGGGCCTGGAACAGGTCGTCGAAGGCGCTCTGCATGGTGGATGGTTCCCGTGGGAGGGGGCCAGGTCGGGTGGGCTCAGCCTATGCAGATCCTCCAGGGTGGGCTCTGGGACGCCTGCGAAATAAGTGGGAGTGCCTATGGCGGGATGAAGTTCTATTGCGCGAGTTCTAGTGCGCGTCGTTGGCGGCAGGCTTGGGCGCTTTCCTGCCGGCCTTCCGCTCGGCCGCCTTGGCCGCTTGCCGGGCCTTGGTGGTCGCCTGTTTCTTCGCTTTGGCCTCGGCGGCGGTCGCCGCCTGGCGCGCCTCAGCCTCCTCGCGCATCTTTTCCTGGTAGTAGGCGTAATCGCCGCGGTAGAGCACCAGAAGTCCGTCGCGCAGTTCCACGATCTTGTTGGCCACCCGACCGATGAAGTAGCGGTCGTGGCTCACCAGCAGGGCGGCGCCTTCGTACTCGATCAGGGCGTCCTCGAGCATCTGCTTGGCCGGAATATCGAGGTGGTTGGTGGGCTCATCCAGCACCAGCAGATTGCAGGGCTTGAGCAGCATCAGGGCCAGGGCCAAGCGTGCCTTCTCGCCGCCGCTGAGCTTGCCCGCCTCCTTGAACACACTGTCGTTGGAGAAACAGAAGCTGCCCAGCAGCGAGCGCACCTGGGTCTGGGTCCAGTCGGGCACCACCTCGAAGATCGTGTCGATCACGGTCTTGCTGAGGTCGAGGGCCTCCGCCTGGTTCTGCTCGAAGTAGCCGGCGATCACCTGGTGCTCGCCCAGCCCGGCCTGGCCCTCATCGGGCTGCTCGATACCCATGATCAGCCGCAGCAGGGTGGATTTGCCGGCGCCGTTGGGGCCCACGAAGGCGATCCGGTCGCCCCGCTCCACCTCCAGCTCGGCCCCCAGAAAGAGAATCCGCTCGCCGTAGCTGTGGGTGAGCTCGCGGATCTCCGCCACCACCCGGCCGGAGCGGGGCGGTTCGGGGAAGTGGAAGCGCGGCCCGCCCACGCTGTCCACCGGGGCCTCGATCCGCTCCACCTTCTCCAGCAACTTCTCTCGACTCTTGGCCTGGGTGGAGCGGGTGGCGCTGGCGCGGAAGCGGTCGATGTAGGCCTGCTGAGCGCTGAGCTCCTTCTGCTGCCGCTCGAAGGCCGCCTGGGAGGCCTCCCGCTCCAGGGTTTTCTGTTCGAGGTGCTGGCTGTAGTTGCCCAGGTAGGTGCGCGAGACGCCGCGCTCGGTTTCTACGATCTGGGTGCACACCCGATCCAGGAAGGTGCGATCGTGGCTGATCACCACGATTGCGGCGCTCTGTTCCAGCAGATAGCCCTCCAGCCACTGGATCGTCTCCACATCCAGGTGGTTGGTGGGTTCGTCGAGCAGCAGCAGATCGGGCTCCTGTAGCAGGATTTTGCCCAGGGCGATCCGCATCTGCCAGCCGCCGGAGTAGTCGGCCACCAGCTGCTCGGAGCCCTCCTGCGTGAAGCCGATGGTGGGCAGCAGCTTGTCGATGCGGGCATCCAGCTCGTAGCCATGTAGCGCCTCGAAGCGCTCATGCAGCCGGCCCAGTTCGTGGATCAGCTCCTCCAGGTGATCGGGATCGCTGGCGGCCCTCTCAGTCGACATCGCGTGGGCCACCGCGTGCTTGCGGTTGAGCACCACGGCCGCTTCGCCGAAGGCCTGGAACAGCTCCTCCCGCACCGTGCGTTGCGGGTCCACATCGAACTCCTGCTGCAGGTAGGCGATGCGCGGTTCGCCCTGCGTCACCACCTGGCCGCTGCTGGGTTCCTCCAGGCCGGCGATGATCCGCAGCTGGGTGGACTTGCCGGCCCCGTTCACCCCCACCAGGCCGATGCGGTCGCCGGGCCTCACCTCCCAGGTGACATCCCGCAGCACCTCCCCGGTGGGATAGATCTTGCCGATGCGTTCGAGGCGGAGCAAAGCGCTGGAGCGAAACGTGCCGCCCTCATCATCCTCGCCGAGGGTGGGGCAGACTCCGGAACGCTTTGGCTGGCTCGTGTCAGGGGGGGAATGATCAAGCGCCTGGAACAGGTGGCAGCCCTGGTGGTGGCAGCCGGTCTGGCGATCGTGAGCTACTGGCTGTTCTTCAGCTGGGCGGGCGGTGGCGGGGGAATCAACCGCCCCGGTCAGCCCAGACGGCCGGCTTCACAGGCCGCCGCGCGCCTTGATCAGCCATTGCTTGCTGGCCGTGTCATCGAGGGAGCCGATGTGGGACTTCACCTCCTCCGCCGTGACCGGCAGGCCCCAGGCCTCTCCGAGCTCCAGGATGCGGGCCAGGGCACCTCTGGGATCCTGCAGCGCCTGGCGGAACAGGGCCTGGGTGAGGTCGTGGTCGGCGCTGATCCGGGCGTAGAGCGCCCAAGCGTTGCCGGTGGTGCCTGAAGACGGGCTGGCGGTCATGGTGCTGGACCGTGTTGTTCGACCCTATGGGTGCCGCCTGCGTCGGAGAGGCTGGTCGGCCTCGCTTGTAGCCGGCCGTTACCGGGCCAGCCGCCGCTGGAGCATCAGGCGGCGTGGGGGGTGTGATCGCCTTCCGGGGTGCCGGCGGCGAAGGCGTCTTCCAGGCTGCGCGCATCCAGGCAGAGCACCCTGCGCAGTTCGGCGTAGTTGGCGGCCAGGGCGGGGCGGCCCTCCTGCTGGGCGGTGAATTCGGCCCGCTGGAGCACGTGATGGAGGTGGGTGAGCAGGTAGGGGCTGATCACGGCCGAAACCAGCACATCGGTCGACTCGGCGGCTGAACGACGCTGGCTGGAGGTCGGGCTGGTCTTGCTGGCTGGGCGGGTTGCCTTGGCCTTGGCTGCGCTGGCCTGGGCTGCTTTGGCCTGGGCTGCGCTGGTGGTGCGAGCCATGGCGGAGGCGTAGGAACGGTGGGACCAGCATAGGGCTGGATACTATCCAGGCGGACTGCAGACCTCTGTACGCTTTCGTCGTCCCGATTGGCCTCCGGCGTGCCCATCCGCCAGATCTCCTCCAGCGGCCGGCCCAGGTCGCCCCGTATCCAGGTGGTGCTCCCGGAGGATCTGTGTCTGCGGCTCACGGCCCTGGCGGAGGCGGACAGCCGCTCCGTGAGCAATCTGGCCAAGGTGTTCATCCAGCAGGGTGTGGAGCGAATGGAGGCCGCCCAGGCTCCGGCGGCCCGACCGGATCACTTCCGCGAAGCCCTGGAGCAGCAGCAGCGCCGCGGGCCCCGGCGCCTGCGAGGGGCCCCCAGACGCATGCGCTTGCAGCGCCCAGGCTGATCAGGGTCGGGCGCAGAGGCCCAGCACTGCTGCCCGTCGGGCGCCCGTGACCGACGGGGCTGATCCCGGCACACCACGCCAGTGCCACCACGCCAGCAGGGCGAAGGCCAGGGCCTCGCGCTGGCTGGCGGCGATCCCCAGGTCCTCCAGGGGGCGAACGGCCATGCCCCTGCAGCGCCAGCGGAGCTGCTGGATCAGCGCGGCATTGCGACTGCCTCCGCCGGCCACCAGCAGCTCGATCGGCCTGGGGCCGCGGCTGAGGTCGTGGGCCACAGCCGCGGCCGAGAAGGCGGCCAGGGTGGCCAGGGCGTCGGCAGGGGGGGCCCCTGCCTCCCCCAGCTCCGCCAGACGCCGCTCCAGGTCGACGCGGCCGAACAGCTCCCGGCCGGTGGATTTCGGCGGTGGTTGCCGCAGATAGGGCTCCTGCAACCAGCGCTCCACCAGGGGCTCATGCACCTGGCCGCCCAACGCCCAGCTGCCACCGGCGTCATGGCTTTGCGCACCGCCGCTGAAGCGCTGCACCGCCAGGTCCAGCAGGGTGTTGGCCGGGCCGCAGTCCCACCCCAGCACCGGGGTGTTGCTGCCTGGACCGCAGGCCGGCGGGATCAGGGTGATGTTGGCGATGCCCCCCAGGTTGAGCAGGGCCCGCCAGCCGCCCGTGCGCCCCAGCAGGGCCTCATCGCAGGGGGGAACCAGCGGTGCGCCCTGGCCCCCCAGGGCCAGATCGGCGGTGCGGAAATCGAACACCACCGGCCGCTGCAGCAACTGGGCCAGCAGCGGCCCCTGCAGCAGCTGCCAGCTGCTGCCCAGCCGTTCCGGAGTCGGTGGCCGGTGCCAGATCGTCTGGCCGTGGCAGCCCACCAGGGCGGCCTGGCCGGCTGGATCACAGGCGCGGCCTGCGGTGGCCTGGGCTCCGGTGACGGCCTCGGCCAGCTCCAGCAGGGCGGCCGTGCTGCGCGGTTCCCCCTGCCCCACCGCGATCAGCTCCTGGCGCAGCTCCGCCGGGTAGGGATGGAAGCTGCTCCGCTCAAGGCGCCAGCGGGGCCGGCGGGGCGGTCCGCTGAACCGGGCCAGCACCGCATCCACCCCATCGGCGCTGGTGCCGCTCATCAGTCCCAACACCCGCATCTGTCGCCACAAGACAAGCCCCCGGGAATTCTCCCGGGGGCCGGTGCTCAGCCGCAGCGGATCACTTGTTGGGCTGGGGGGTTGTGCGCAGGTAGGGCTTGATCTCGGTGACGCCCTTGGGGAACTTGGCGCGGGCCTCCTCGGTGGGGATCGAGGGCACCACCACCACATCCTCGCCGTCCTTCCAGTTCACCGGCGTGGCCACGGAGTGGTACTCGGTGAGTTGCAGGGAGTCGATCACCCGCAGGATCTCGTCGAAGTTGCGGCCGGTGCTGGCGGGATAGGTGATCTGCAGACGCAGCTTCTTGTTGGGATCGATGATGAACACCGACCGCACCGTGAGGTTGTTCAGGGCGTTCGGGTGGATCATCCCGTAGAGATCACTCACCTTTTTATCCGCGTCCGCCAGAATCGGGTAGTCGACCGTGGTGTTCTGGGTTTCGTTGATGTCACCGATCCAGCCCGTGTGGCTCTCGGCGGAGTCCACGCTGAGGGCGATAGTCTTCACGTTGCGCTTGTCCCATTCCGGCCGCAGGCGCGCCACCTCACCGAGTTCGGTGGTGCACACCGGCGTGTAATCGGCCGGATGGGAGAACAGCACGACCCAGCTGTCGCCAGCGAAGTCGTAAAGATTGATCGGACCCAGCTGGGAGTCCTGGGTGAAATCGGGAACGGTGTCGCCGAGTTGCAGGGCCATGGCTTCTAGGGAGCGGAATGCACGGGTTACAAGGCACTTATAGCAGTAAGCCCGTCGGAATTATGGTGTCCGGCGACTCGCCGTCGGGCCACTGCCGCAGCTCCTGGCGCAGGCGCTGCAGGCCCAGGCCATCGGTGGCCGACACGAATAGAGCATCGGCCTCCAGGGCCCGGGCTCGCTCCAGCTCCCCGGCCGGGCAGCGGTCGATCTGGTTGGCCACCAGGCGCCGGGGGGCCTCGGATTGCAGGCCGTCGAGGATGCCATGCACGGTGCGCAGCTGCTCCGGCCAGGCGGGATCGGCCAGGTCTACCACCAGCAGCAAACCATCGGCATCCAGAGCCTCTTCGAGGGTGGAGCGGAACGCCTCCACCAGCTGGGGCGGCAGCTCGCGGATGAAGCCCACCGTGTCGGTGAGCAGCGCGTGGATGGTGGCGCCGCCCTCGGGATCGGGCAGATCCAGTCGCCGGGTGGTGGGATCCAGGGTGGCGAACAGCTTGTTCTCCGCCAGCACGGGGGCGCCGCCGCTGCTGCGGGTGAGGGCGTTGAGCAGGGAGCTCTTGCCGGCGTTGGTGTAGCCCACCAGGGCGAACCGCCTCAGGCCGCGGCGGCTCTGGCGCAGCCGCTGGCGTTGCTCCCCCAGCTGGCGGGCATCGCGCTGCAGCCGCTCGATGCGGCGGGCGATGGCGCGGCGATCCTTCTCCAGCTGGGTTTCCCCGGGGCCGCGGGTGCCGATGCCGCCGCCCTGGCGCGAGAGGCTCAGGCCCCGGCCGCTCAGCCGCGGCAAGCGGTAGCGCAGCTGGGCCAGCTCCACCTGCAGCCGACCGGCGGCCGTGGCGGCCCGCTGGGCAAAGATGTCGAGGATCAGCTCGCTGCGGTCGCTCACCGGCAGATCGAGCAGGCGCTCCAGGTTGCGGGCCTGCACGGGGGTGAGTTCCCGGTCCGTCACCACCAGGGTGGCCCCCAGGCGCCGGGCCTCCAGGGCGGCTTCGGCGAGCTTGCCCTCGCCCCAGATCGTTTGCGGGGAGATCGCGCTGCGCCGCTGCTCCACCACGCCCACCGGTTCGGAGCCGGCGCTGCGCACCAGCCCCTCCAGCTCGGCGATCAGCCGCTGGGCGGCCTGCCGCTCGCCTGGGGTGAGCGCCAGCAGCAGCACCCGCTCCACCCCCCGGGGCGTGGGCGCACCGGCCGCAGCAATGGCCCCGGCCTGATCGGCTGCGGGGCTGATGCTGAGGGGATCGCGGCCGCAGAGTTCCCCCAGATCTCCCGTCTCCACGGGCTGCCAGGGTTCGGCGCCGCTGCCCTGGGCCACCAGCAGCTGGGCAGGCCACAGGCCACCGGATTTGGGCTGGTCGCTGAAGCGCAGCCAGAACTGGGGCGCCAGATCCAGCCCCACCACCCCCTCCTGGCTGCCGGGCAGCAGATGGTTGGCCCGGCCGCAGCAGCTCAGCAGCCGCCAGTCGCTGCCCTGGCGCCGCTCCGATCCGGGCAGCTTCTCCAGCAGGCGGCCCGATTGCTCCAGCGGCCCCACCCACAGCAGTCGGCAGAGGCCGCGCCCATCCACCACCAGGGTGAGCGGCAGCTCCAGCTCCTGGCTTTCGGCCCCCAGGCGCTGCAGGGTGAGCAGATCCGCTGCGGCATCGCCGGGATGGCGCCGGTGGCAGAGCCGCTCCAGGCGTCGCCGCTGCGTGGCCGCAGCCCAGCCGTTCGCCCCGCCAGGACGCCCTGCTTCAAGCCCGCTCCACCAGCAGGCAGCGGATCCCGGCGGCCCTGGCGCCCGCGTCGTCCTCCGGGCTGTCGCCCACGTGCCACACCGCCTCGGGGGGGAGGCCCAGCGCCGCCAGGGCCAGCCGGTAGGGCGCCGGATCGGGCTTGGCCGCCCCCGCCGCACTCGACACCACCACTGTCTCCAGGTGTTCCGCCACCCCCAGACCCGCCAGCAGGCCCTCCAGGCGGCTGTCGAAGTTGCTCACCACCGCCAGCCGCAGGCCCCGCTGGCGCCAGCGCCGCAGGCAATCCGGCACCTCGGGATACAGCCGCCACAGGGCCGGATCGGCGAACCGTTCAAACAGGGCCTCCGCCAGCCCGGCGGGCAGCCCTCCCGCCAGCTGCTGCTGGGGGTCGGGCAGGGCCATCTGCAGCACCTCGCAGATGCGGGCGCCCCACCAGTGGATCTCGGCGGCGTGCAGGGCTGTGCCGCTGAGGCCGGGGAAGGCCAGGGGCGGGGCCTGGCGGTACACCCGCGGGAAGGCGCGATCGATCGCTGCGGCATCGGCCTCCAGGCCGTACTCCGCCGCCAGGGCGGCGTAGCTGCTGCCCACGGAGCGGCGCAGGCCGATCAGGGTGCCCATGGCATCCAGCAGCAGGCCCTCGGGCCGCCGGCTCATCGGCCCCAGTCGGCCAGCCAGCCGGCAGCCACCCGCAGCTGGTGCGGCGTGCCGGGCAGCCGGGTGAGGTAGGCCAGGCGGCGCAGCTGGAAGGCGGCCTTGCCAGCCAGGGTGACGCCCATGCCGGTGAGGCAGGCCTCGCCCACCCCCAGGCTGAGCATCTCGCCGAGGTCGTTGAAGCTGAAGGGTTCGAGTGGCTCGCCCGCTTCGGCGCGCATCAGGTTGGCGGCCAGGCAGTCGGCCTGCTGGAAGGCCACCTGGGCCGTGGCCGGCAGGGGCCCATCGGGGAGAGTTGCCACATCGCCCACGGCATAGAGGTGCGGCTGACGGAGCAGCTGGAGTTCGGGGGTGCAGAGCAGGCGGCCGCGGCTGTCGCGGGCCGGGGCCGGGGTGATCGGCGGTGGGTTGAGGCGCAGGCCGGCGGTCCACACGGTGGCGTCCACCGCCAGGGTGCTGCCGTCGCTGAGCTGGAGTTGGCCGGCCGCCACGGCGATGACGCCCAGGCCCGTGCGCAGGCGCACATCGCGGCGCTGCAGGGCGCCGAGGGCCTGTTCGCGGTTGAAGGCCTTGGCCTGGGGCAGGGCTGTCGGCCCCTGCTCGATCAGCTCCACCACCGCGCTGCCCTCAAGCAGGTCGGCGAGCTTGCAGGCCAGTTCCACCCCGCTGGGGCCGGCCCCCACCACGGCGAGGCGCTGCAGCGCGGCGCGGCGGGCACGCAGGTCGGTCACCAGCTGGCGCAGGCGCTCCACGTCGTGGAGGCTGCGGAAGAATAGGGCGTGCTCCAGCACCCCGGGGATCCCGAAGCTCTCGCTCTGGCCGCCGGTGGCCACCACGAGCCGGGAGAAGGGCAGGGTGCGGCCACCGCTGGTCTGCAGGGTCCGGGCAGTCGCGTCGATGGTCTGCACCCGGTCGCGCAGCCAGGCCACCCCCCGGCCCGCCAGCAGGGTGTCGTAGCGGGGGGCGATCTCCCAGCTGCGCAGTTCGCCGCTCAGCAGTTCGTAGAGCAGGGGCAGAAAGAGGAACCGCTCATTGGGTTCCACCAGCAGCAGGGGAGGGTGTTGGCGCTTCCCCGCCAGGGCCAGCGCGGTGTACAGGCCTCCGAACCCTCCGCCCACGATCACCACAGGCGCGCTCGTGGCGCCGCTCATCGAGGGGCTCAACGCTCGCTCTGCCTCTGGCTGGCTGGACAAACCCTAACCACCGCCGGTGGGCGCGAGACTCCCGGACCCCGTCCCAGGCGAGGATGCTTCGATGGCGACCTCTTCCGCGCTCAATCTGTCCAACGCGGATCTTCCGGTGGATGATCAGGGGCATGGGATCGATCTGGAAGGCGCCCGACGCGACCTGGAGCCCCTGACGGCCCAGCAGCGGTTGGCCTGGGCCCAGGAGCACTTCACCAGACGGTTCGCCCTCACCACCAGCTTCGGCATCCAGGCGGCGGTGCTGCTGCACATGGCGAGCGAGCTGGGCCAGCGCAGCGGCCTGCGGGTGCCGGTGATCTGGGTGGACACCGGCTACCTGCCCCAGGAGACCTACCGCTATGCCGACCAGCTGCGGCAGCTGCTGGAGCTCGATCTGCACGTGGCCCAGTCGCCGATCAGCCCGGCGCGGATGGAGGCCCTGCATGGCCAGCTGTGGGGCACCGGACGGGTGGAGGATCTGGAGCTGTATCACCGCATCCGCAAGGTGGAACCGCTCGACCGGATGCTGACCGAGCTGCAGGTGAGCTGCTGGGCCAGTGGGGTGCGTGGTCACCAGACCGACCATCGCCGCGCCATGCGCCCCCTGGATCCGGTGCGGCAACGCTGGTCGCTGCGGCCGCTGCTGAGCTGGACCAACAGGGAGGTGTACTACTACATCCAGGACCATGGCCTGCCTCAGCACCCTCTGTTCGAGCTGGGCTATTCCACCGTGGGTGACTGGCACTCCAGCGCCCCGGACGGGGCCGAGGCAAGCGGCCGGGCGACCCGTTTCGGCGGCCTCAAGCAGGAATGCGGCATTCACCTGGCCGGCGTGATGGGTGAGGGGATCTGAGCGCGGCGAGCTGGGTGCGGCGGCGTCACCCCACTGGTTGCTGATCGGCAACAGCCGATGGCACTGGGGATGGCGCGACGGCGGGTTGCGGGGCTGGAGTGAGGTGGCGGCGGCCGGCGCCCATCGCCTGCAGCGGCTCAAGCCCGGACAGCTGGTGGCCTGGGCGGCGGTGGGGGCTGCGCCGCGGCGATTGGAGGGGCTGCCGGAGATTCGGCGGCTGAGCGCAGCGCAGGTGCCCCTCCCGGACGCTCCTCCCTGGCTGGGGGTGGACCGGGCCCTGGCGGGCTGGGCTGCCTGGCGCCGCAGTGGCGGCGCTCCCGTGCTGGTGGCCGATGCGGGCACGGCGTTGAGCCTCACCCGGGTGGACGGGCAGGGGCGCTTCGCCGGGGGCCGGTTGCTGGCCGGGGCGGGCCTGCAGTTGCGGGCCCTGGGGGAGGGAACGGCGGGGCTGCCGGCCCTGGCGGCCGAGGTCCTGGTGGGGGCGGCTGCGGCCGATCGCTGGCCGGCGGCCACGGAGTCGGCGATGGCGGTGGGCGTGGTAGCCGGCCTGGCGGCGGCGCTCGCCGCCGCCGCCAGGGAACTCAGCAATCCGCCGGGAGCACCGCCCCAGCTGTGGCTCACGGGTGGCGATGGACCGCTGCTGCTGCCCTGGCTGCGTGAGGAAGGGGGACGGCCCTGGCAGCTGGCCCCCCTGCTGGTGCTCGAAGCGATGGCGGCGCTCAGGCCAGGCCCAGATCCCTGAGGATGTCGTCGGCCATGGTTTCGGCCTTCACCTTGGTGTAGATGCGCTCAAGCCTGCCTTCGCCATCCACCACGAAGGTGTGGCGCATCATCCCCATGGACTCGCGCCCCATGAATGTCTTGAGGCCATAGCTTCCGTAGCTGGCTGCCACCGGGCAGGGCTCCGCATCGCTGAGCAGCGTGAACGGCAGGGTGTACTTGGCGATGAATTTGCTGTGGCTGGCGGCCCCGTCCTTGCTGATGCCCAGCACCTTGATCCCGTGCTGCTCGAAGGCGCTCCACTGGTCGCGGAAGTTGCAGGCCTCCTTGGTGCAGCCGGGGGTGTCGTCCTTCGGATAGAAATAGATCACCACCCGATCGCCCTTCAAAGCCGAGAGCGAGACGGGGGTGCCGTCCTGGTCGGGCAGGGTGAAATCGGGGGCGGGATCACCGATCTGCAGAGCCATCGGGCGGAGAAAGCAACAACAATGGCGAGAGCCTAGGGGTGGGATTGGAGGCACCGCCGCAGCTGTGGTTACGGCCCCTGCAGGGCGTGGGTGCCGTGGGGCTGTCGGCCCGGGAACTGGCCTGGGGCCGGGAGCTGGATCCGCCGATCCGGCAGCGCTACTGGCAGAGCCGGGCCGCTTTGCGTCATTGGGTGGCGGGCTGCCTCGGCTGCAGGGTCGAGGAGGTGCCTCTGCTCAGCCCCCCGGGCCGCCCGCCCCGGCTGGAGGCGGGGGCTGGCCACGTGAGCCTCAGTCACAGTGGCCCGATGCTGCTGGTGGCCTGGTCGACCCGGCCGGTGGGGGTGGATCTGGAGCGGGCCGATCGGCCCCTGGCGGCGGCCGCCATCGCCCGCCGCTACTTCCCCCCAGCCGAGTGGGCTGAACTGCAGGCGATGCCTCCCGAAGCCCTGCACCAGGCCGTGCTGCGCAGCTGGGTGCTCAAGGAGGCGGCGATCAAATGGCGCCAGCGCACCCTGGCCGAGGAGTTGCGGGCCTGGCGCTACTGCCACCGCAGCGGTCGGCTGCGCCATGGCACCGAGGGCCTGACGCCCGCCAGCCAGGCGGCTGAGAGCCAAGGATGGCACTGGGCGGTGGTGGGGGATGGGGCTCCTGATGCCCGGTTCATGGTGTTGGCTGTGGATTCAGAGCAGACTCAGGCCTGAGCTGCGCCCATCCCCGTGATCCGAACGTTCTGCGGCGTGATGGCCGCAGCGCTGGCCGGCATGGCCCTGGCACCGGTGGCGGCCCCGGTGGCGGCCTCGGAGCGGCCGGTGCGCTGGACCACGGGCGCTGCGGTGTGGTCCACCCCCCAGCAGGCGGTGGACACCTTCCTGAGCACAGGCCAGGTGACCGACCGGGGGCTGGATGGCGGCCTCAACGGCGCGGGCTGGAGCCCGGAGGAGATCCGCGCCGCCATGAACAAGCCCTACAGCGTCGATCTGGCGGCCCTGGATCGCTTCCTCAGCTCGCCGGCCGGGGCTGCGGCGCTCCAGCCCCAGCTGCGCACCTACTACCCCTACTGGAGCGGGGGACGCACGGGGCTGCAGGCGCTTCGGGCCGCGATCCTCAGCGACGCCGCCGATGGCCGCATCTCCGCCGCCTCGATCCTGGCCAGGTTGCCCACCGACATGCGACTCACGCCGGGCTGCCCGGCCGGCGCAGCAGCTTGTCCGCCGCTGCTCATCTGGTGGGTGTTCCTGCCGGCGCGCCTGCAGGCCGGGCTGATCAGGAGCCCGCTGGCGAGCTCGCCTCCCGGGCGCTCAGCAGCCGGTGCTCCAGCCGCTGCGGCAGCGGTTGCCCCAGCCGCGCGCTGAAGCCGCTGCGCAACAGGTCCAGGTCGCTGGTGCTGAGCGTTCGCGCCCCGGCCTGCTGCAGCTGTCGGCGCCAGGCACTGTCCTGGGCCAGCCAGCGCTCCAGCAGCGCCGTGGTGAGCTCCAGGCTCAGGCTCTCCTGCCAGCACGCGCTGTCCACCTCCAGGCCGCGCTGCTCCAGCAGCCGCTGGCTGATTGCCGCCGGTTGGCTCAGATGGGCGAGCGCCGCCGTTTCGATGGCCGCCAGCTCGGCCAGCAGCTTGCCCAGGGCGGCGCCTGAGGTTGAGCCCGAGCCTGGGGCCAGGCCCAGCAGGGCGCCCGCTGGGCCGAGGCCCGGTTGGCTGAACAGCAGTCGCCAGCGGGCTCCGGTTGCCAGCACGGGCGCCAGGGCATCGAGCCAGCCGGCAATGGCGGCCTCACCCATGCCGCGGAACGGCTGGCGCGCCCCCACCCACTCGAATGGTCCCTCCAGCTGACGGCTCAGGGCCAGGGGATCGCTCTCCGGTGCGGTGAGCAGCCGGGGCCGGCGCAGGGCATCCAGCACCTGCAGCTGGGCCTCGAGCCGTTGGCGCTCATCGCTGCCTGGCACGCTGATCACCACCTCGCCCTCGGGAGTGGCGGCCAGGGGATCGAGGGCCCAGAGCAGGGAGCGCGCCCCCAGCAGCAGCACCCGTTCGTGCCGCCCGAAGCCAGCGCCCTGCCAGAACCGGCGGCGCAGGGCATCGAGCCGTTCCCCTTCGGCGCCGACCTGGCGGCGCAGCCAGCGCTCCAGCTCCGGGTCGTCCGGACCGGCGCTCATCACCTCGCTCTGCTCCAGTTCGGTTTCGGCCGCGGCGGCCAGCTGGGCCGCGCGCCGCTCCTGCAGCCGCAGCCGCAGGCTCCCCTCCCAGCCCAGCGCCCCTGGCTGCCAGTACACCTGGCCCTGCAGGCCGCTCGGCAGGTACTGCTGGGCCACCCAGTGCTCGGCGTAGGCGTGGGGGTAGCGGTAGCCCGCGCCATCACCGAAGGCCTTGCCGTCGCGGTTGGCATCGCGCAGGTGGGCCGGCACCTGCTGGCGGCTGGTGGCCCGCACCTGTCTGAGCGCATCAAAGAAGCCCAGCACGCTGTTGCTCTTTTCGGTGCCCGCCAGATACAGGGCTGCCTGGGCCAGGGGATAGAGCCCCTCCGGCAGCCCCACCCGCTCGAAGGCGGCGGCGCAGGCCTCCACCACCACGATCGCCTGGGGGTCGGCCAGGCCGATGTCCTCTCCGGCGGCGATCAGCATCCGCCGGAAGATGAAGCGCGGGTTCTCGCCGGCTTCCACCATCCGCGCCAGCCAGAACAGGGCCGCATCCGGATCACTGCCCCGCAGCGACTTGATGAAGGCGCTGATCGTGTCGAAGTGGGCGTCACCCTGCTTGTCGTAGAGCACGGCCCGCTGCTGGATCGACTCCTCGGCGATGGCCAGATCGATCGTGAGGGCGCCATCGGCGGCCGGCGGCGTGGTCTCCACCGCCAGCTCCAGGGCGTTGAGCAGGCTGCGGGCAGCGCCGCCCGCCACGTCCACCAGGTGGTCGGCCGCTTCGGGGGTGAGGGCCACGCTGCGATCGCCGTAGCCCCGTTCCGGATCGGCCAGGGCCCGCTCCAGCAGCTGGCGCAGGTGCTGGGGCTTCAGCGGCACCATCCGGAACAGGCGCGAGCGGCTCACCAGCGCCTTGTTCACCTCGAAGAACGGGTTCTCGGTGGTGGCGCCGATCAGGGTGACGGTGCCGTTCTCCACCCAGGGCAGCAGGGCGTCCTGCTGGGCGGTGTTGAAGCGGTGCACCTCATCCACGAACAGGATCGAGCGCAGGCCGTGGCGCTCCAGCCGCTGCCTGGCCGCCTCCACGTCGGCCCGCAGATCCTTCACCCCGGCCAGCACCGCATTGAGTGAGCTGAAGTGGCTGCGGGTGGAGCCGGCGATGATCCGGGCCAGGGTGGTCTTGCCTACGCCGGGCGGGCCGTGCAGGATCAGGTTCCCCACCCGGTCGGCGGCGATGGCGCGGCGCAGCAGCCGCCCCGGGCCGAGGATCGCCTCCTGGCCCACGAAGTCGTCGAGGCTGCGGGGGCGCATCCGATCGGCCAGGGGCGCGATGCGCGCCCGGGTGGTTTCGGCCTGATGGCTGAACAGGTCGCCCAAGACACAACGGGGGGCGCGGGCCCGGGGGTGTTCCGGCCATCATCGGGCCGGCAGCGATACGCTCCCGCCATGCGCTTCGCCCTGTCACAGCCGGCCCGCGTTTTCCTGGTGGTCGCCCTCAGCCCCACCCTGCTGGCTGGTTGCCAGCCCCCTGCCGAGCAGCGCCGCATCCCCACGGTGCTGAGCCAGCCGGTGGCGCTCGCCTCCTTCAGCGACACGGTGGACACCGTCGGCACCCTCGAGGCCCGCGACGAGGTGCAGCTGGCGGCCCAGGCCGGCGGGCGGGTGCAGCAGGTGCTGGTGCGCCAGGGCGATCGGGTGCGGCGCGGCCAGCTGCTGCTGGTGCTCGACCAGACCCAGCTGCGGGCCGAGGTGGCCAGCCTGCGGGCCCAGATGGAAACCAGCAAGCTCAACTACGAGCGCTTTGCCTACCTGGTGCGCATGGGGGCCGCCAGCGCCCTTGACCGTGACCAGTACCGCCAGGCCTACGTGGCGGCCCGCCAGGCCCTGGTGGCCAGACAGGCGGATCTGGCCTTCAAGGATCTGCGCGCCCCGATCGACGGCACCATCGGGGATCTGCGGGTGAAGGCCGGCGATGTGCTGGCGGCCGGCGCGCCCATCGCCGCCCTGTTGCGCAACGACCGGCTGCTGCTGCGGCTGGATGTGCCGGCGGCCCAGGCGATGCAGGTGCGTGACGGTCTGAGCGTGGAGCTGCTGGATGCAGGGGGGCGAAAGCTGGCCCAGGCCACGGTGACGGGGATGGATCCGAATGTGCGCAGCGCCAGCCAGGTGCTGCTCGTGCGGGCCGCCCTACGCGACCCCAGCGGTCGCCTGCGGGCTGGCATGCGGCTGCGGGCGCGGTTGCTGCTGGATCGCCGCGACCTGCCGGCGGTGCCGTTCACGGCCGTGGGCAACCTTGCGGGCCAGACCTTTGTGTACCGGGTGGGGGATCTGGCCGCCCTGCAGCGTCAGCCGGGCAAGGCGCCGCTGGGGGAGTTGAAGCGCCTGCCGCCCTCCACCCGTTTTGCCCTGCAGACCCCCGTGCGCCTCGGCCCCCTGCAGGACAACCGCTATCCAGTGCTGGCAGGGCTGGGCCTGGGTGAGCCGGTGATCACCAGCGGCCTGCTCAACCTGCGCCGTGGCGCGCCGGTGAAGCTGGCGGCGGAGCCTCAGCCGTAGGCGTTCGGCCCATCCCGCTGGCGGAAGGACCGCCGATCGGGGGACATCGGTCAGGGTTCCTCGCGGATCCGCCAGGGCCGGCACACTCCGCTCGGCCCACACCGCTCGATCAGCAGCTCCTCCAGCTCTTCAGCCCCTGGCTGCCTGACACATCTCAGTCCTGAGATTCACGCGACAGCGAGCTGGGGCGGGTGATGCGCCGTGGATCGTGATCGCGGCGGCAGCCAGGCCATCATCAGCGCCCTGGCCTCAGCAACCCCCTGGCCTCAGCAACGATCATCGGCAGGATGGCCAGGCCAAGGCGCAGAAGCGCTGCCTTGGGGATGAGCCGCGAAATCCTCCGCCAGCTGCGGCTGCGGGGGATGCGCCAGCCCGTCAATCACGACCGCCGCTGGGGCTGCAGCCAGGGCCAGGGGCCCCTGAAGAACGTGGAGGCCTCCATCACCGGCTGGAGCCGGCGGCACTTGTAGGGGGCAATGGCCGCAATGGATGGGCAGCCCACCTGAGCAGGCCTGGGCCTCTGAAGGGAGCGCCCGCACTGCCTCGACGCCCTTGCGGTTACTGCGATTATTTCGATGATGATTCGAGTGGCCTTCTGTTCCTTCCGCCCATGGCCGTCGCTCTCCCCGGCTCCGTGGAGCCCGTGATCCCCACGGCTGAGGCGGCTGAGGCCGCAGGAGCGAGCTTGCGCGACCTCGCCGGCTTCCGTGCCAGCCATGGCGGCCTGCGGCAAGCCAGCCTCTCCCTGGATCTGGAGGATGGCCAGCGCGCATCCGTTCCCATCCCGGCCGCAGTGCTGGAGTTATTGCAGGGAATCCTGGTGCAGATGGCCCAGGGCAATGCTGTGACGCTGGTGCCGGTGCACGCAGAGCTGACCACCCAGCAGGCGGCTGATCTGCTGAACGTGTCGCGGCCCTTTCTGATCGAGCGGCTGGGGCAGGGGGAGATCCCCTTCCGCAAGGTCGGCACCCACCGACGCATCCGCCTGGCCGACCTGATGGCCTACAAGCACGCCATCGACCAGCAGCGAGCCGCGGCCCTCGATGAGCTGGCGGCCCAGGCCCAGGAGCTGGGCATGGGCTACTGAGGTGAATCGCTTCACCGT
>JBJTWP010000151.1:0-3182 GCA_046081805.1 Cyanobacteriota bacterium | reverse complement strand
CGCCAGATGATCTGAAACGCCGTGAACGTTTTGCCCGTGCCCGTGGCCATCACCAGCAAAATGCGCTGCTGCCCCCTGGCGATCGCCTCCACCGTGGCCTGGATCGCATTCACCTGGTAGTAACGCGGCTCCTTGCGGCTGCCGCCGTCGTAATAGGGCTGCAGTGCCACCTTTTCCTGCTCGGCCGTGAAGCCGCGCCAGCGGCAATAGCGCTGCCACAGTTCTTCGGGGCGCGGGAAATGCTCCAATGCCAGCACCGATTCCACGGTGTCGGCCTGGCCGGTGCGGTCATGAAACAGGAAGCCATCGCCGTTGCTGCTGAACACAAAGGGCAGGTGGGGTACCCCCAGCGCGTCGGAATAGGCCAGCGCCTGCTGCATGCCGGCGCCGAGGGCCTGGCTGTTGTCTTTCGCTTCGATCACCGCCAGCGGCACCCCTTCGTGCACCAGCAGGTAATCGGCCCGCTTGCGCCGGCCCCGGCTCACCAGCCTGCCGCGCACGATGATGCGGCCATCGGTGAACGAATGCTCCCGCAGGATCCGCTCCTGCAGCCAGCCCGCCTGGCGCAGGGCCGGCGTGATGAAGCGGTCGCAGATGTCGGTTTCACTCAGATCGCGTTTGTTCATCACCTCATCGGCTGGTTGGCCCTGGGTTGCGGTAGGGGAACGCCACAGGCTAGAGCTAATTCTGCAGCCTCGCCCCTGCCGCCGCTGGCAGAGGCCGCCAATGCAACCAGCAGCGGGTTGACGCCGAGGGGCAGGGCTGCCTAAAGGTGGCCTCAAGTCGACCCCTCGTTTCCATCGCCACCGCTCGCTGGGTGGTGATCAAGGACAGGGTGCGAGGCGCACGCTTGGCTTGCTCTTTCGTTGGCTGGGGCCTTGTAGCCCGATGGGCTTCCGCGCAGCGATATCCCTTGCCATCACTGGATGGCTGAGTGATCAGTGGTCACACCAGGGCTCTGACCGCTGGCGGGGTTGCCTTCCAGACGCGATCGGTCATGCGGGCTGGCGGGTGAAGCATCTCATCCAGGGCCAACGCCGGCCGCCTGGTGGGCCCGCTGCTGTCTGGCGCCATGGTCCTCGCCGGCGGCATGGGGGCCGGTCTGTGGTGCTCAGCCGCTCTGGTTCTGCCCCCGTGGATCTAGAGCCTGCGATTCCCTGCAGTGGCAGGGGGGCAGGGACTTGACATCGCAAGCCGACTGGCTAATAATTAAGAAATTGGTTGTGAATAGGCGAATGACAATTAGCAACTCGATCAGGAATTCGACCAAGTACTTCCGAGATCCCGCTTTACTGGATCATCTGCCCCTCACCAGGGCCGCCTACTCCGACCGAACTGCCTGGATCCTGGCCGTTATTTCCTGGCTGGCCTACGACACCCTTCCCGGTGAGCACTCAATCGAGCAGCTGGTTCGGCAGGTTGAGGATGCCGCCAAGCAGCGACAGACCTCTCAGCTCAGGGAGTTGCTACAGAGAGCGATGGCTCAGGGGTTATCCGTGGACAGCAACGTCCAGAGAGAGCTGGAGTCTGTGGGCTTTGAATTCAAGGCCGTCTTCAACAGTGGCGGCACCCAGGCCTTCCTGGCCCTGTTGCAGCAACGTCAGGATCGCTCACCGATGCTGATCCTTGCCTTCCGGGGCACTGAGATCAGTTCTCCCGATGACGTGATGGCCGACCTTGACCTCCGCCTCGTGCCAGTTGACTCGGGCGGGCGTGTGCACAGTGGCTTTCACAAGGCATTTCAAACGGTGCGAGACAAGATTGAAGCGGTGATCGCTGATCCCATCTATCAGGATTATCCTCTTTACATTTCCGGCCATTCGCTTGGGGCTGCCCTGGCAATGCTTGCAACGCGCTATCTCACCCATCCAAGGATGGCGGCCACCTACACATACGGCTGCCCCAGGGCAGCTGATGAGGCATTCTACGCCTGTGTAAAAACACCGGTCTATCGAATCGTCAATGCAGCTGATGGCGTGGCGCGGGTTCCATTTGGCCGTTTCACCACAGCTCTGCTCAGGCTGATCGATCTGATCCCCATCAATGGCACCCACTATCTCACCGAGTGGATCCGACGCACCATTCTTGGCTACACCCACTACGGCAATCTGGTGTTTCTCTCCGATGCCGCTGCCACGCTGGATGGAGATGGCATTCAGTTTCCCGAGCTCCAGGTGGTCCATGGTCCCGACCTGGCCTGGCGGCTATGGGAGGTCTGGAAGCGCCTGCTGGTCAGCCGTGGCAAGGCCCTGATCGACGACCACAACATTGAGATCTACGCCCGGAAACTGTTTGCCAACGCCCAGCGCCGCCTGACCAGCTGAGCGAGGCCCTGGTCCCGGCTGTCCAGCTGATCACTGCAGCGCCAGGCCAGGGCCTCGCCCCCTCAGCTCTCGGGCCCCTGCGCAGGCTGCTGGGGCAGGGCACTCCGACAGAACCAGGTTTCAGTCCGGCACCCGATCAGCAGCCGGCCCAGCACCACCAACAATGCCAGGGGCTCAAGCGGGGCCCGGCGGATCGGCCAGAGGTTGGGGCGGCGGTAGAGGTGGCTCTGCAACTGCTCCCGCTGCCGATCGCTGAGCGCTCCCCAGGTGCAGCCGAGCCGCTGTCGCTGACGCACCTCAACGCACACGGGCAGGGGGGGCAGCCGGGGGAGCTGGAGCGTCAACGTCGCTCCGCCTCCGCCCGGCACCAAGCTGGGCTGGGAGCCGGGCCGCGAGGCGGCCATCCAGGCGGCCATCCAGGTGGCTATCCAGGTGGCCATCCGAGTGGCCATCGAGACGGAACGATCGGAGAGCGGTCGAGCTGGTTGAGCTCCTGCCGCCACCGGGCCCATGGGCTCCGTGAGCCTCAGCTCCACCCCCCTGGCGCTGATTGCCTCCAGCTCGGCCCCCACCAGGGCCGTGGCCCGAGGCGACGGGTCCCCCTCCTCGCCAGCGGGCGTCATCGCCTGCAGCCGGCACGGCATCCTCAGCGCGAACCAGGGCTGCTCCGAGAGGCCGGGGCGGTCCCAGCAGCAGCGCAGGGCCAGCAGCAGCAGCCCGGTGTTCAGCCCGGCCCACACCAGGCTGAGGCTGAGGGTGGCGCCAGCCAGCGGCGCCAGAACCTGGCCCAGCGCCGGGTTGAGCAGGTTGAGCAGGGCCACCAGCTGCAGGGTCAGCAGAAACAGCAGCGGCAGCACC
>JBJTWP010000150.1:0-7217 GCA_046081805.1 Cyanobacteriota bacterium | reverse complement strand
GCTCGAGATCGCCCGCCGTTGCCGCATCCCACTGGCTGGCAGCGGCGATCGTCCCCCCGGTGAGCTCACCACCCCGACGGGTCTGGCGCTGATGGCCTGCTGGGCCGAGCGATTTGCACCCTCGCCGGCGGCTCTGCCCCTGCGGGTGGGGGTGGGGCTCGGCAGCCGTGAGCTGGATCGCCCCAATCTGGTGCGCCTCACGCTGGCGACTGCCTGGGAGGCTGGGGCGATCGCGGCGCCCGACGCTGCGGCCATGCCGGAGGGGGCCGGCCTGGAGGCTGCAGGGCGACAGACAGCAGGATTGACGGGTGAACGGCGGGAGATGGTGCTGCAGCAGCAGTGCCAGATCGATGACGCCAGTGGCGAGGACCTGGCTTTCCTGGCGGAGGCGTTGCGCCAGGCCGGTGCGCTTGAGGTGTTCAGTCAGCCGATCGCCATGAAGAAGGGGAGATCCGGCGTGCTGCTCACCGTGTTGGCGCCGCTGGAGCTTTCCGCCGCCCTGCGCCGGGTCTGGTGGACTCACAGCACCACTCTTGGGGTGCGCGAGAGCCTTCAGCCCCGCTGGGTGCTGGCACGCAGCTCCAGGCGTGTCACCACCCCGTTGGGTGAGGTGGGCCTGAAGCGGGCATCCTTGCCCGGTGGCGGCGCGCGGGTGAAGATCGAGCACGATGATCTGGCAGCGATCGCCGAGGGCCAGGGACTGCCACTGGCCGAGGTGCGCCGGCGGGTGCGGCAGGCCCTCACCAGCTCGGGGGATCCCTGGTTTCCCCCGCCCGTGACGGATCGCGGCAGCGACACCGATCTCCTGATGCCAGGCACCCCGCCGCCCTTGCCATGACCGACCGGACTCTCCGACTGCGGCAACGCCTGGCCGCCATCGGTCGGGCTCTCTCCGGCTGGTGCCCGCCGCCAGCCACCCTGCGGCGCGGGAGCCCTGCTGCCGGTTCCGAACTCCGGACAGCTGAGGAGGGGGAGCAGAACAGTCCTGCGCCGGGTCCTGAGGCGCCCTCAGCCGTCCCCCGCACCAGGCCCTCCCTGCCGCGGCGGCTGGCCGCTTCGCTGCCGGGTCTGCGATGGCCTGCGGTGAACCTGCCCGGCGGTCTGCGCCCCTGGATCACCTGTCTGAGCCTCGGCTTCCTGCTGGCGGCCCTGCTGGGCAACGGGTCCCAGCTGCAGCAGCAGCGCCTCGACCTGCAGGGCTGGTGGTGGCTGCTGCTCGGGGTGGGGATGAGCCTCCTGAGCCTGGTGGTGAACGCGGTGGCCTGGGGCGTGCTGCTGCGCCAGTTGGGTCTGGGGCCCCGCTGGCCGGAGCTGATCGCCGCCTACCTCACCACCAACCTGCGCAAGCACCTGCCCGGAGGGGTGTGGCATCTGTCCAGCCGCATCGCCCTGCTGCGCAGTGCCGAGGCCCCGTTGCGCCAGCCCGCCAGCACGGCCCAGGCCCTGCTGGCGGTGGTGCTGGATCCGCTGCTGGCCGCCATCGCCGCCCTGGCCCTGATGGCTGTGGCTGGCTGGCGGGGGGGCTGGGAGCTGCTGGGTCTGCTGCCGTTGCTGCTGTTGCAGCCGCGCTGGCTGCAGCCCGTGCTGCTGCGGCTGGAGCGGCGCCGGGCCGCCGATCTCGGCGTGAGCGTCGACGCCGTGGAGGAAGCGGTCGTGACCTGGACGCCCTGGTGGGCGCTGCTGATCCTGGTGGGGTTCGTGCTGGTGCGCTTCGGGGGGTTCGCCTGCTGCCTGCTGGCCTTTGATCTGCAGCGCCAACTCGACTGGAGCGGCTGGCTGGCCGGTTTTGCCACGGCCTGGGTGGCTGGGCTGGTGGTGCCCGGTGCCCCCGGCGGCCTGGGGGTGTTCGAGGCGGTGCTGTTGCTGCGACTGGGGTTTGCGATCCCTGCCGCCCCCCTGCTGGCGGTAGCCATCAGCTATCGGATGGTGGTGAGCCTGGCGGATCTGCTGGCGGCTCTCAGCGGCCGGCTGGATCGGGCCTAGGGCCCTCCAGCCCGACGGAAGCCAGGTTGCTGACTCCGATCCTGGCCCCATCCAGCCGGCCGCCGGCCGCAAAGGGTTGCTCCCGACGGCGCTGCAGCCAGGTGGTGCGCTTCATGGCCGCAGGCCCTTGCCCTCGCGCAGCAGCTCGGAGGGAGGCAGGCCGAAGTGGTGGCGAAACTCGCGGCTGAAGGCGGCCTGGCTGCGGAACCCGAAGCGGGCGGCGACGCTGGCCACCTGGTCATCGGGGCCGGGCCGCAGCAGCGCCAGGCGGGCCTGCTCCAGCCGCTGCTGGCGGATCCACTGGATCGGGCCGCAGCCGAAGCGCTGCTGGAACGCCAGCTGCAGACTGCGACGGGAGTAGCCGCTGCGTCTCTCCAGTTGGCTGAGGTTGATCGGCCGGTGCAGGTTGGCGCGAGCCCATTCCACCAGGTCGTCAAACACCCGCTCGCGGCGGCTGCGCTGTTCGGGCCCCTGCTGAGCGAGTGCCTCCAGTTGGGGACACAACAGCAGGGCCAGGGTGCGATAGATCAGATCATCGAGCTCCAGGCAGGGGAGGACCCCCAGCGCCTCCAGTTCGGGATGGTCGAGCAGGCTGAAGGCCTTGGTCAGCACCTGCAGCAGTTCCCGACTGCGCTGGCTGCGGCGCTCAGTCGCACCCACCCGCTCCAGACTGCCGTTGAAGCGTCGCGGCGAAACGCCCAGACCGGCAATCGAGGCGGCCGTGCGCTTCAGGCGGTCGAGATCAATCTGAAACACCACACCATTGAAGTGATCATCAATGGCGTAGTGGTAATCGGCGCCGGGGGAGAAGAACAGGGGCCGTTGTTTATGCACAGACAGCGTCCGTCCCTCGCTGCTGTAGGTGACGCCACCACTGAGCAGCAGGTTGATCGAGCCCACCCCTTGCCGTTCCCCGATCTGGCCCTGGATCGGGGTGGTGTAGCCGCCCGACAGCACCAGCTCGCCGCACTGACAGGTGCTGGTGCGATGGAGAAAGGTGCGTTCGTGGCCTGGACGCGGCCCGTAATCCAGCAGAGAGTAATGCTGGGCCAGCCGCTCCGCCAACACCTGGGGATCCCGATCCACCTTGGCCAGATGGTCGTGAAACACCAGCCGTTGCTGATGGAGAGGGCGGTGGGGATCAGCCATGGCACTCACCATCCCACCCCCCCCATGCTGGCGGCTGCGCGGTCATCGGATGTTTTCATGGTGTTGACTGCCGCACGACACGTCAACTCGGGGCGAGCGGTGTGGCTGGTTGCGATGCTGCGGGCAGCGACGGCGAGCCCGTGAACCTCACCAATGAGCTGGTGCGGCAGCGCCCCCGCGATGCGGAGGGGCGCCCATGGATGGCCTGGATCCGCACCTGTCTGATCGGCGTCATGGCCATCGGCATCCTGGTCGCCGGCCTGGTGCGCTGACGATGGCCTCCGTCGCCGCGGTGCTGATCCCGCTCACCCTGTTCACGCTGATGCTGGCCCTGGGGCTTGGCCTGCCGCTGGATGCCTTCCAGCAGTGGCGGCGCCACGGGCCGCTGCTCCTGCGCGTGGAGCTGGCGGCCTGCCTGCTGGTGCCGCTGCTGGCCTGGCTGCTGCTCAGCACGCCCCCCGCCCGGGCCCTGTCGGTGGAGGCCCGCCATGGCATCGCCCTGATGGCGGCCTGCCCCAGCGCCCCCCTGATCCTGCGCAAGGCCGGTCGGAGCGGCGGCAACCTGGCGGAGGCCGGCCTGCTGCAGGTCACGGCCGCCGTGCTGGCGATCTTGACGGTCCCCGTGCTGGCCAAGGTCGGTCAACAGGTGTTCGGGGTGGAGGGCTGGGAGGTGCCCCCGCAGCAGGTGGCGTTGCAGGTGGGCCAGGTGCAGCTGCTGCCCCTGGTGGCGGGGGTGCTGCTGCGCCGCCGCTTCCCGGCCACGATGGCCCGGCTCCAGGAGCCGCTGGATCGGATCGCCAACCTGCTGCTCATGCTGCTGGTGCTGGCCCTGCTGGTGCAGACCCTGCCGCGGCTGCTGCCCTTCATGGCGGCGAATGGGGCGGCCGTGCTGCTGATGGTGCTGGTGGTGCTGGGCAGTCTGGGGCTGGGGTACGCCCTGGCCGGTGAGGGGCGGCAGCGGCGGATCACGGCGGCGGCCGTGACCTCGATGCGCAACCCAGGGCTGGCCCTGCTGCTGGCCAGCACCCATGCCCCCCAGTTCCGGACGTCAAGCTGGCGATCCTGCTCTACCTGCTGATCACCGTGCTGGTGAGTGCTCCCCTTCTCAAGCGGATGCGCTGAGCGAGGTCCGTTCTGAGGCTGGAGGGGGGAGGCCAGCTGAGAGGATCGATCATTCTCTCAAGGTCGATGGCCCGCTACACCACGACGCTCCAGATTCCGTGGCAGCCTCGTGGCAGCGATGCGTCCGAGTTGAGTGCCGCGTTGGCTCAGGCCCTGCTGCTGCTGGATCTGGAGCTGGTGCACACCACGCGCCTGCAGGTGGCGGCCGCCGCCAGCGCTGGGGGCCGCTGGCCCAGCAGCCTGCGGCTTCTGCTGAGCTGGCGGCAGCCAGCACCTCCGGCGCAGTCGGTGGAGCTGACGCTGGAGCTGCTCAGCCGTGAATCGATGGTCACCGGGGCCCCCATCAGCCGCGCTGCCCTGGAGCAGCTGGTGGCAGGGTTGATGGGGCAGCTACCTGGACTGCAGTACCGCGGTGGCGCGCTGGTCAGCTGACTGGTCCGCCTCCCGGGCCGCCGCTGATCGCCAGGGCATGGCCTTGGGGCATGACCTTGGGGCGTGGGGATAGCGGGGCTGTCATGACAACAGTGATCAATTGTTGGCGATCGCTGACCGCGATGGTCAGGATGGGTCAATTGCAACCCCAGCGATGCTCCCTGCGAAGACCTGGCGTTTCACGGCCTTGACGGGCTCGGCGGTGCGCTGCGACACGGTCAGGATTCGGCAGGGATGGCAGCGGCTGGTGCGTTGGGTGTTGGATCAACCGCCGCCAGCTCCGCCGCTGCTGGGGCAGTGCTGCGATCGTCTGCGACCAGGATTCATGGGCCAGGCCCTGGAGTTGGAGCTGGAAGAGCAACAGCTCCACGATGCGGCGGTGGTGGACTGGCGCTGGGATGGTCGCAGTGGCCAGATCAAAGGCTTGCTGTGGCACCAGCAGCGGCTGGAACATTTTCACTGGCTGCCCGGGCTGTCCCACCTCGTGCGACAGCCCGTGCTGGAGCTGGAAAGGCGAACCTGCGCCCTACGGTTGGGGAGCGTTCCTGGTCGGGCCGCTCAGGGCTGAAGGACCCTGCGGGCTGGTCGGGGCTCGATCAGCCCGCGATGGTCAGAAGCAGAAGGGCAGGAACTGGGTGCGGCAGGCGGCGTAGCCATCCACCAGGGGCCCCAGACCGATCTGGTGGGCGATGCCCGAACCGGTGATGGCTTCCGTGAGGATGCCGATCACAATACCGAGCATGGCGGCACGGCCGTTGAAGCGCTCAGCCCGCTCCAGCTGCTCCAGGTGGATCTGCTGGGCGGCCCGGTCCTGAAACCACTTGTGTTCGGAAGGGGTGTTGGTCATGACCGTTCGAAGATGGCGGGCGGTTTTGGTGAGGCAGGCGGGCTCAGTCGGTTGAGGGCGAAAGGGATCAGCCCAGGCCTACGGCTGAGGGCGAAAAGGGATCAGCCCAGGCCGATCTGCTGGAGAATGCCCTGGCCGGTGAGCAGCTCGGTGGCCAGACCGATCACGAAGCCGAGCATGGCCAGACGGCCATTCCAGGTTTCGGCGAAGGCCACGAAACCGAAGCGGGGAGAAGCGTTGGTCATGGTTGTTGCGAACCGTTACGACAACCATAACACTGTGTAACGAGGCCTGGCGGTTCGGTTCCCCGGCCGTCGCCGTGGACGGGGCGGCCCGCTCCGAGCAGGAGGACTCCCCCGCGCCCACCGGAGCGGAGTCATCACCGTGGCGCCATGGCCAGCATCGGCAGAGCAAGCCCCCCACGCGCCATGGATCTCCTCACCAGCCTCCCCACCAACCCCATCACCAGCCCCGGCCCCATGCCCGGCACCAGCGCGCCGCTCGGGGCCTCGCTGCGGCAGGGTGGCGTGAACTTCAGCGTCCATGTCCGGGACGCGGAGCGGGTGGAGATCTGCCTCTTCGAGGGCCCGGAGGCCGGGGAGCCTGCGGCGGTGCTGGCGCTGGAAGGGGAGCGCCACCGAACCGGCACGTACTGGCACGGCTGGGCTGACGGGCTGGCGCCCGGGCAGGTGTACGGCTACCGGGTGATCGGTCCGCGGGCCGATCCAGACCTGCTGCTGATCGATCCCTACGGCCTGGCGGTGGCCATGCCGGACGGCTACCGCCGTGAGCGGGCGCAGCGGCGGGACAGCACGGGTTGGAGCCAGGCGATCAAGAGCGTGGTGGCCGATCTGGACCGCTACGACTGGCAAGGAGACCAGCCCCTGCGCCGGCCCTCCCGTGAAACGGTGATCTATGAGCTGCATGTACGCGGCTTCACCGCCCATCCCAGTTCCGGCGTGGAGCCCGGCAAGGCCGGCACCTACCTCGGGCTGATCGAGACCATTCCCTACCTGCGACAGCTCGGCGTGACCGCCGTGGAACTGCTGCCGGTGTTCCAGTTCGATCCCCAGGCCGCTCCGGCGGGGTTGTCCAACTACTGGGGGTACCAGCCGATCAGCTTCTTCGCACCCCACCAGGGCTATGGCTCAGGTGGTGGACCGCTGGCGGTGCTCGATGAGTTCCGCGACCTGGTGAAGGCCCTGCACCGCGCCGGCCTTGAGGTGATCCTTGATGTGGTGTTCAACCACACCGCTGAATGTGGACGCGACGGACCCACCTTCGCCTACCGGGCCCTGGCCAACGCCGACTACTACCTGCTCAATCCCGATGGCGACTACCTGGACGACACCGGCTGCGGCAACACCCTCAACGCCAACAACCCGGTGGTGCGGCGGCTGATCCGCCACAGCCTGCGCCATTGGGTGGACCACATGCATGTGGATGGCTTCCGCTTCGACCTGGCATCGGTGCTCTCCCGCGATGAGTGCGGCAACCCCGAGCCGCGCCCGCCGATCCTGTTCGATATCGACACCGACCCGGTGCTGGCCGGCAGCAAGTTGATCGCCGAAGCCTGGGATGCCGCTGGTCTGTATCAGGTGGGCAGCTTCGTGGGCGACAACTGGCAGGAGTGGAACGGCCGCTTTCGTGACGACCTGCGCCGCTTCCTCAAGGGCGATGGCGG
>JBJTWP010000149.1:0-3346 GCA_046081805.1 Cyanobacteriota bacterium | reverse complement strand
CGGGCGGCCACCCTGAACTGCTGCCGGCGCCCCTCGGCCTCCAGGTTGAAGGCGTTGAGGAATTCGCTGTCGGGCAGCACCGCCAGGGTGGAGAGCTGCTGGGGGCTCTGGCGGCGGATCGTGGCCACGATCTCCGCCAGGGGCCAGGACTCTCCCCGCTTGGGCAGGTGGGTGGCGAAGCCGGTGAGGTTGGGCCCGATCCCGAACTGAGAGCTCAGCAGCCCGCTGATGGCGAGCAGCAGCACCGCTCCCTGCAGCCAGCGCCTCGCGCCGGCGATCAGCAACCCAAGCCCGAGCAGCAGCTGGGGCAGCAGCGGCAGCACGAAGCGGAAGTCCTTGGTGCTCATCAAGCTGGCCAGCAGCAGCGCCCCCAGCGGGAAGCTCAGCCACCAGGCCAGCCGCCAGCGCAGCTCGGCCGTGGCGGGCAGCCGGGGCCAGCGCCCCACCTGCCAGCAGCTCAGCAGCCAGCCCACCAGCACCAGGCCCACCAGCCAGGCGCCGGCCATGCTGGGCAGCAGCCGCGGGTAATACAGCCAGCCTTCCAGGCTGTTGGCCTCCAGCCCCTCCTGATAGAGCACGCCCCAGCGGCGGGCGTTGTTGACGGTGCTGAGGATGGTGAGCCAGTTCTGGCTGAACCAGCCCCCGGCCACCAGCCAGGCCAGCCCCGCGGCCAGCCCCGCCTCGGCCAGCAGCCCCCGGCCACCCCGCAGCAGCTCCCGGATCGCCCGTCCCAGCAGCCAGAGCAGCGGCAGCCAGAGCAGCAGCACCACGGTGGGGCGCGTGAGCAGCAGCAGCCCCAGGGCGATCCCGGCCAGGGCCGCCGCCAGCCAGGGCCGGCGCGGCTGCCCCAGGTGACGCCAGCTGAGCAGCAGCCAGCAGGCTGTGATCACGGCGGTGAGGCTGAAGTCGATCAGGTAGTCGGTGCGCTGGTTGAGCAGGGCGGGAGCCACCGCTGCCAGGCCGGCCCCCCAGAGGCCCGCCGCCCGCTGGCCCGCCAGCCGCCCCTGCCCGTAGAGGCTGGCCAGCAGCAGCGCCTGGAACAGGCTGTTGCTGAGCATGGCCGTGCCGTAGCCAGGGCCGAGCAGTGAGAACAGCGGTGCCGTGATCAGATAGGTGAATGGCCCCCGGTAGCTGGGGGCCTGGGCCCAGAGCTGGTGCCACCATTCGCTCTGCAGGGGCTGGATGGTCTGCAGCACCTGCCAGAAGCCCAGGGCGCGGCTGAGGTGATCGCCCTGGTCCCAGGCGGGTGGCAGCTGGTGCTGCTGCACCCAGGCCAGATCCAGCAGCACTCCGGCCAGCCACAACCCCAGCAACACCAGGGCGTCGTGGCGGAGCTGGGGAGAGGCTGGGGCCGTCATGGGGGTGAGCCTGCCGGAGTGGGGAGCCGTTCCGCCAGCACCCAGCCCCGCAGGGCGGCAGCCTCCACCGCAATGTGCCACTGCTTTGGATCCGCGAGCTCGGCACGGCGGATCCACACCCGCTCCCCAGGGGCCACCGCTGCGGGCGCCAGCAGCCGGTTTGGCGTGTTCGGTGTGGCCAGCGCCAGCAGGATCAGCTGGGCATGCTCGCCGCCATCCAGCGGCCGGGCGGCAGCGGCCTGGATGGGCGAGCGGCGGAGTTCCGCCTCCACACCCGGCGCCTCCAGCGCCAGGCGCAGCCCGGGGCTGCGGTCGCTGAACAGGCCGGCCTGGGTGAGCACCGCCAGGGCCAGCCACGGCCCCAGCAGCAGGGCCGCCAGGCGGCGCCTGCCGCTGGCTTGCCAGGGCACCACCAGCCAGCAGATGCCCAGCCCCAGGGCGGCAACGGCCAGCACCGGGATGGCCGGGATCCCCTCTGCCGTTGCCAGCAGCGGCTGCAGCGGTGAGCTCGGCCAGGCCAGCCCAGCGGCAGCAGCCACCAGCACCAGCCCCACCGCGGCGATCGGCCCGTCGATGCGGCGCCACCAGCGTTGCGTGGCGGTGCTCCAGCGCTGCAGGGCCACCGCGGCGGCCATCGCGATCCAGGGGGTGAGCTGGAGGCCGTAGTACGGCGTTTTGGTGCGGAAGCCGCTCAGCAACAGCAGCAGCAGCAGCGGGTAGAGCAGCAGCACCAGCCGGGCTCTGCGCTCAAGCCGGCTTCGCCACAGCAGGGGCCAGCCCGCCAGCGCCGGCAGGATCCAGGGCGCCGTGTTCGCCGGGATGTTCCAGAGGTAATACAACGGGCCGGCGGCATACACATCGGCCTGAGAGAGAAACAGCAGCTTGTTCCACAGCCCCGCCACCACGGGCAATCCATAGGTGTGGATGCTGGCCCCAAGCCACAGCCCCACCGGCAGCCACCCCAGCGCCAGGCCCAGCCAGAACCACCAGCGCCGCAGCAGCCAGCGCCGCTCCAGCCCGAGGAATGGCGCGATCGCCAGCACCGGCAGGGCCACCATGAAGCCCTTGATCAGGAACCCCAGCCCCGGTGCCAGTCCGGCCAGCAACGGCCACCAGGGTTTGCCCCGGGGTTCACTGGCCACCAGGGCACCGATGCCGCCGAGCTCCACGGCCAGCAGCAGCATGTCCTGGGTGGCCAGGTGGGCGTAGTTCAGCCAGAGCGGGTTGAGCGCCAGCAGCAGCTCCGCCAGTGGTGCGATCACGCTCTGGCCGGGCAGCAGGCGCCCGGCCAGCCAGCCGGTGAGCACCAGGCTGATCACCGCGGCCAGCAGCGCCGGCAGTTCAACCGCCCAGGATGCCCCGCCGAATAGCTGGAGGCTCAGCGCCATCAACCACTGGGCGCCGATGCTGCGGTCGAACACCGGCTCGCCAAACCACAGCGGCGCCAGCCATTGGCCGCCCTGGGCGATCCAGCGGGCCTGAAGGGCGTAGTAGCCGGCGTCGTGGGCCAGAACGCTGCGCGGCGCGGCGCTGAGCAGCAGCGGCGCCAGCAGGGCGGCAAGAACGGGCGGACGCCTCATCGCGGCTGCAGGCACTGCGGCACTGTGGCACCGTGGCTGGCGGCCAGGGGCCGGTGTGTTCTCTGACACACGCCCCCTGGCCCTGGCGGTGGTTTGCCCTCACACTTCGGCTTGGCGCATTGCGCCGATCCTTGTGTGAGGAATTCCATGAAACTCTTCCAGCAACTGCTGGTTGCTCCTGCGGCTCTGGGCCTGGTGGCTCCGCTGGCCGCCGGAGCCGCCGACCTGAACATGGCTGGCGTGAGCCAGTACAGCTCCAACGAGCAGGTCACCAGCATCTCCCAGTTCTCTGACGTCAAGCCGACCGACTGGGCCTATCAGGCGCTGAGCAACCTGATCGAGCGCTACGGCTGCGTCGCCGGCTACCCGAACGGCACCTACAAGGGCGGCCAGGCCATGACCCGCTAT
>JBJTWP010000148.1:0-3659 GCA_046081805.1 Cyanobacteriota bacterium | reverse complement strand
GCTGTGGGCCGATCGAAGCGGCCGCCATCGCTGAAGGAATCGGGGGTGAGGTTGATCACCCCCATCACCATCGTGCGCTGGCCCCAGGTGTGCATCAGGCCGGCACAGCCGCCTGATAGTTGGCGATGCGGGCGAAACTCTCGGCCTGGAGGGAGGCGCCGCCCACCAGCACGCCGTCGATCTCGCTCTGGGCCATCAGGTCGTCGATGGTGGCCGGGTTCACCGAGCCGCCGTACTGCACCGTGACCTCCTCGTTGCCCACCCAGCCGCGGATCAGGCCGCAGATGCGGTTGGCCTCCTCGGCTGCGCAGGTCTTGCCGGTGCCGATCGCCCAGATCGGCTCGTAGGCCACGATCAGGCTGGTGGGATCCACCTCCTCCAGGCCCTGCTCGATCTGACGGTGGATCACCCGTTCGGTTTCGCCGGACTCCCGCTGGTCCAGGCTCTCGCCCACGCAGAGAATGGGAATCAGCCCGTGGCGCTGGGCGTTGCGGGCCCGCAGGTTGATCTGCTCATCACTCTCGCTGTAGTACTTGCGAGGCTCGCTGTGACCGACGATGGCGTGGGTCACACCATGCTCCACCAGCATCTGGGCCGAGATCATGCCGGTGTAGGCACCATAGTCCTGCCAGTGCACGTTCTGGCCGGCGATCGCCACGCCAGCGCCCTCCAGATGGCGGCAAAGCGTGGGGATCGAGGTGAACGGTGGCGCGATCACCACCTGGCGATCGGCGGGCAGATCGGCGATCAGAGGACGGAAGGTCGCCGCGAAGACCCGGGTCTCGGCGCAGGTCATGTGCATCTTCCAGTTGCCAGCGATCACGGCCTTGCGCACCGGAGCACCTCAAACACAGTCCACCAAACGCTAACGGGCGACCGTTCAGCCCCCTGGCCTGGCCCCTAGCTCGGGCGGCAGCAGCGTCGACACCAGCAGCTCCTGACCATCCACGGCCACGGCGTCGCCCAGGGCCAGCTGGCGCCCCCGGCGGGTTTCAACCACGCCATTCACCCGCACGTCGCCCCGCTGAATCCGCAGCTTGGCCTCACCACCGGTGCCCACCAGGCCATGCCACTTGAGGAACTGATCGAGCTTCAAACAGCGCTGATAGGGTTCCGGCATGCTCGCACCCTCGCCGGCCGGCTTCCGCAGACTCTGGCCGCTGCTGAGGCCCCACCGCCGCCGTCTCCTGGCCGGTGGTCTCTGCATGGTGCTGTTCGTGCTGTGCTGGCCGCTGCTGGCCTGGCTGGCCGGTCGCCTGATTCCGGCGATCGGCGCCGGTGACTTCAACCAGGTGCTGCGCGCCATCTCCGCCGCCCTGGTGGTGTTTCTGGTCCAGAAACTTGCCCAGTTCGGCCAGGACACCCTGCTGGCCGGCCCGGCCCTGCAGGTGAGCCAGGAGCTGCGCCGCACCCTCTTCGCCCGACTGCAGCGCCTCGAATTCAGTGCCCTGGAGAAACTCTCCGCCGGCGATCTCACCTACCGGCTCACCGAAGACGCCGACCGGGTGGGCGAGGTGATCTACAAGACGATCCAGGACACCACCCCCTCCGCCCTGCAGCTGGTGGTGGTGCTGGGTTACATGGTGTGGCTGGACTGGCAGCTGGCCCTGGCCACCCTGCTGCTGGCACCGGTGGTGGCGCTGCTGGTGAGCGGCTTCGGGGCGCGGGTGATGGGGGCGGCCGAACGCAGTCAGAAGCAGGTGAGTGAGCTGGCGGGCCTGCTGGGAGAAGCCATCGCCGGGCTGCCCCTGGTGCGGGCCTTCGCCGCCGAACCCTGGCTGCAGCAGCGCTTTGACCAGGAAATCGACCTGCATCGCCATGCCCGCTACCGCACCCTGCGGCTGCTGGCCCTGCAGCACCCTGTGGTGGGCTTCATCGAAGCGGCCGGCATCCTGGCGGTGCTGCTGATCGGCGCGGCCCGGATCCAGGCCGGCGGTCTCGACAGCCAGGGCTTCAGCAGCTACGTGGCCGCGCTGCTGATGCTGATCGATCCGATCAGCCATCTCACCACCAACTTCAACGAGTTCCAACAGGGCCAGGCCTCCCTGCGTCGGTTGCGGCAGATCGAGCAGGAGCCGGTCGAACCTGCGGATCGCCCCCAGGCCCAAGTGCTGGGCCCGGTGCGCGGGGAGCTGCAGCTGGATCGGGTGAGCTTCGGTTACAGCCCCGGACAGCCCGTGCTCCGCAACCTCAGCCTCCAGGCCCATCCCGGCCAGACACTGGCCCTGGTGGGCCCCTCCGGGGCCGGCAAGAGCACCCTGTTTTCGCTGGTGCTGCGCTTCAACACCGCCCAGCAGGGGCGGGTGCTGCTCGATGGCCACGACCTGGCCGACCTACGCGCCCGTGACCTGCGGCAGGCGGTGGCGTTGGTTCCCCAGAACTCAAGCGTGTTTTCCGGCACGGTGGCCGAGGCCATCGCCTTCGGCCGGCCCGTCAGCCGCGAGCAGATCCACCAGGCCGCCCAGCTGGCCAACGCGGCCAGCTTCATCGAGGCCTTGCCCCATGGCTACGACAGCCGGGTGGAGGAGCGCGGCTGCAACTTCTCCGGTGGCCAGCTCCAGCGCCTCGCCATTGCCCGGGCGGTGCTGGGCAATCCAGCCGTGCTCCTGCTGGATGAAGCCACCAGCGCCCTGGATGCCGAAGCCGAGGCCGCTGTGCAGCAGGGGTTGAAGCAGGCCATGGCGGGCCGCACCGTGCTGGTGATCGCCCACCGGCTGGCCACGGTGCAGGAGGCCGACCAGATTCTGGTGCTGGAGGCAGGGCAGATCGTGGAGCGGGGCAGCCACCCCCAGCTCATGGCCTGCCATGGCCGCTACCGCGAGCTGTGCGAACGTCAGTTGATTCGCCTGGGTGCGTGATGGCTTGGGACTACCGAGTGATCCACATCAACGTGGAGGGTGGCAACCCGCCGGGTCCACCGGATCCCAAGGCAGACAGTGAGCGGCTGGGCGGCGCCCTCAGCCCCCAGTACCTCAAGCGTGAGTTTCCCCAGGTGTACAGCGCGGGGGCCCAGCGCCCCCGCCATCCGGCCGAGCAACTGCAGTTCTTTCTCAATGCCCTGGGCAAGGAGAACTGGGAGATGGTGGAGGCGGCCCAGGTGGGGCCGCTGCTGATGTTCTTCTTCAAGCGTCCGCGGGCTGAAGAGGCCCAGGCAGCAGCCCAGACCCAGCCGCAAGCCCAGGCCGAGGAGCAGGCCAGAGACAAGCGGAGCGATGCGGCCGAAACCAACAACAATCCCGAACAAAGCCCCTGAAGCCTGAGCCAGCTGCCTGGTGTTCCCTAGCGTGAGCAGACGCCATTCAAGCCTCCGTGGACGAAGCCCAGCAGCAGGACAATCAGGCCCCCGTGCTCACCTTCGAAGGCCAGCGCTACGACCTCAACGGCCTGCCCGATGATGTGAAGGAGCTGGTGCGCGGCATGCAGGTGGCCGACGCCCAGCTCCGGATGCATGAAGACACCCTGAAGGTGCTGGCCGTGGGCCGCCAGTCGATGGCGATCCAGCTCAACGAGAAGCTCAAGGCCATCACACCACTGCCCTGAGGCTCAGCCCGCCAGCGGCACCAGGTCTGCGAAGCGGAACACCTGACGCCCGGCAGGGGTGTCGCCGCAGGCTTCGGTGTCCACCACCCGCTCCTGCAGCACCCAGGGGCCGGCTTCGG
>JBJTWP010000147.1:0-3514 GCA_046081805.1 Cyanobacteriota bacterium | reverse complement strand
GTCTGAAACTGCTGCTGGATGCCCAGGGCGTGGCGGCCGACGAGGCCGAGGAGGAGGAGAAGGAGGCGGAGCAGGCGATTGAGGCCGTCGAGCGGCGAGGCAGCATCAGCACCAGTCAGGCCGTGATCTGGGAGGCATTCGCGCTGGTGTTCATCGCCGAGCTGGGCGATCGCACCCAGTTCACCACAATCTTCCTGGCCACGGCGCCGGCCTTCGGCTTTGCCGGGCTCCTGGCCGGCACCCTGGCCGGCCATGCCCTGGTCACCTGGCTGGCGGTCGGGGCTGGCCGCTGGATCGGGGGCCGCCTCAGCGAGCAATTGCTCTATCGCCTCAGCGGCGGCCTGTTCATCGCCTTCGGCCTGATCGCCCTGCGCCAGGTGCTCAGCTGAACCGGGATCCGCCCCAGCCGCTCCTGCTCAGCTGCCCCCGGGCGTGGCCGCCGTTGCCAGCAGTTCGTTGACGGTGTCCGGCACGGTGATCGCCGCAGCCGGAAAGTCCGCCGAGAAGAGCTCGGCCGCCGCACTGCGCAGGGCCTCGATCCGCTGCTGCAGCTGGTCGCGCCAGAGGCGCTCCTGGCTGAGCTCGGCCTGCAGGGCCTCGCATTGCTCGCGCCAACGGCGCTGCTGCTCCGCCAGGACCGCCTGCTCCGCCTCCTGTTCGGCTTCGGCGCGCTCCAGCTGCTCGGCAATCACGGCGTGGATGTGCTCCACCTCCTGCCGGGCCGCCAAGCTGGTCTGCCGTTCCTGGTCCAGCTCCTGCTGCAGGCAGGCGTGGCGATGCTGCAGATCCCGCAGCTGCTCCTCAGCCTGCAGACGGGCCTGCTGCTGGTCCCGCAGCTCCTGCTCCAGCTGCTCGATTCTGGCCTGGGCCTCCTGCAGCAGGGCGGTCATCTGACCCTTGAACTGCTCAACCAGACTGGTCGTGAGCTGTTCAACAGCATGCTCGACATTCATGGGGTCCTCCGGAATCCCATCCGTCGTATCCCATGGCGGGGCTTTTTGCCGTCGCCTAGAACACAGGGCCGAACCACGGGCCAGCGCTGCCCCACGAACCGTTGCGAGCGGCTGCCAACCGGCCTGGTCCTTGCATCCTGGAGGGGGTGTGGAGCGGGCTGTGGCTGGAGAGCGACGCTGGCCTGGGCGGATAGCCCTGGGGCGGCTGGTGCCCCAGGGGGAGGTGCGCCGCCTGGCCGGGCCGGTGAGCAACGGCCGCTTCAATGCGCGGGTGGAGCGGGTGCTCGTGGCCGAGGGCCAGGCCGTGCGCCGGGGCCAGGTGCTGGTGGTGATGGACAGCCATGGCCCCCTGCTGGCCCAGCAACAGCGGCTGGTGCATCAGGTGGCCCAGCTGCGGGAGCAGCTCAAGCTGCGCCAACGGCTGGAGCAGCGCTACGAGTCGATCACCGCGCGGGAGGCCTATCCCTGGCCGATCTGGAGCAGCAGCGGCTCCGCCTGATCGAACTGCAGACCGCCCTCGCCGATGCTGACGATCAGCTGCGGCTGGTGCGCAGCGACCTGCCCAACACGCTGATCCGCTCCCCGATCGATGGGGTGGTGCTGCGACTGCGCACCCGGGCCGGGGAGCGGCCCTCCGATGACGGCGTGCTGGAGGTGGGGGCGATCCAGCAGATGCGCGCCGAACTGGAGGTGGTGGAGAGCGACATCGCCAGGCTGCGGCTGGGTCAGTCGGTGGTGTTGCGCAGCGAAGACGGCGCCTTCCCCGGCAGCCTGCGGGGCCGGGTGGCCCAGATCAGCCCCCAGATCCGCCAGCGGGAGGTGCCGCCCACCACCGCGCCCGCCGATGTGGATGCGCGGGTGGTGCTCGTGCGCGTCGATCTCGATCCCGCCGACCGGGTGCGGGTGTCGCAGCTGCAGGGCGCCAAGCTCATCGCCCGCATCGCACCATGAGGGCGCTGGCCTGGCCCCGCAGGCGCCTGCCGCTGGCCTGGCTGCAGCTGCGTCGCCAGCCGGTGAAGGTGCTGGTGGCCGTGCACGGCCAAACCATGGCCGGTACCCTGATCTTTCTGCAGCTCGGGCTGCTGCAGGCCCTCTTCGATGCCAGCGTGCTGCTGCACCGGCAGCTGAACGCCGATCTGGTGGTGCTGGCCCACGATTCACCCGCCCTGGTGACCATGCAGGCCTTCTCGAGCCGGCGGCTGGCCCAGGCCTACGGCCATCCGGCGGTGGCGGAGCTGAACATCGGGGCGATTCCCTGGCGCAGCCCCCGATCCCAGGCCGCCCGCAGCCTGCTGGCGGTGGGACTGGATCCCGCCCAGCCGGGTTTTGTGGTGCCGGCCTTGGCTGAGCGGCTCCAGGCGCTCAAGCCGCTCCACCGGTTTCTGCCGGATGGGCGCGCGCGGCCTGAATTCGCCCCGATGGTGGAGCGCATCCGCCGCGGCGACACGGTGCGGCTGGAGGTGAATGGCCAACGGCTCACCAGCGCGGGCCTGGCCTCCGTGGGCACCAGCTTCGGCGTGGATGGCTTTGTGTTGATGAGCCAGGACACCTTCCGCCAGCTCAGGCCCCAGGAGCCTCGTGGCGCCATCGAGCTGGGCCTGATCCAGCTGCGCCCGGGGGCCGATCCCGAGCAGGTGCGACGCGACCTGCGGGCCCTGTTGCCCCGCGATGTGGAGGTGCTCACCCATCAGGGCCACATCCAGCGCGAATTCGCCTACTGGGCCCGCAACACCGTGGCGGCGTTCGTGCTGGGCCTCGGCGCCCTGATCGGCTTTCTGGCCGGAATCATGGTGGTGTATCAGATCATCTACGCCGATGTGAGCGACAACCTGCCCGTGCCACCCTGATGGCGATGGGCTATCCCCTGCGGCAGCTGGCGCTCACGGTGGTGATGGAGGGTGTGCTGCTGGCGCTGCTGGCCATCGGCCCGAGCCTGCTGGGGGGCGAGCTGCTCTATGGCGTGGTTCGCCGCGTGAGCCTGCTGCCGATCCGCATGACCGGCGGCCGCGCCCTGTTCGTGTTCCTGGCCCTGCTGGCCATGGCCATGGCATCGGCGCTGCTCTGTCTCGGCAAGCTGCGCGACGCCGACCCGGCCGAAATCTTCTGAACAGGCTGGGCCTGTCCCGTGCAACGGCACGCGGCCACGGCAAGCGCCAGCCATCCAGGCCGAGCAGGCGGTGCCGGGTTCCGGCCTCAGGCAGCCCGTCGATCATCGCCATGGACCGACCGGACCTGAAGGGCCCCGATTTCATCCTCCAGCAGGAAGGAGGCCAGATTGGAGATAGAGCGGCCCTCCCGCAGACTTCGCTCGACAAGTTCGCTATACAGCCGGTAGGAGATTGTGATCGAGATGCGTTTGGGCTTACGGAAAAGCGGGCTGAGCATAAACTCTTGGCCGGGAATGCCTAGGCCAGTTAATCCTAGCGCAACGTGATCAGGCCAGGCTGTGCAGGCTTGCCGCAAACTGCATCACCCGCCTACCAGGCTGCAGCAGAATGTGCGCCGTTCTGCACTGGTTGCGCGATTCCCGGCAACCCTCGTTTAACAGACCCCCCTCCAGG
>JBJTWP010000146.1:0-6619 GCA_046081805.1 Cyanobacteriota bacterium | reverse complement strand
GCCAGACCAGGCCTCCCGCCAGCAGCGAGCACGAGGCCCTGCAGCGAAAGCTGGCAGATCTGGTGCGACAACAGCGCTACACCCAGGCGATCCGCCTGCGGGAGCAGACCCTGCGGCGGCAGCCCGACCTGGACCTCCATCCCAGCGAAGCCCATCTGTGGCGCCTGGAAGGCCAACTGGCTGCCGCCGAGGGCCAGATCAAGCGGGCGGAGGCGGCCCTGGCCAAGGCGATGGCCCTCGGGCTGCATGGCGAGCCGGAGTATGAACTGGCTCGCCTGCGGCTGCGGCACAGCGGCGTGAAGCACGCCCTGGAGCCGCTGCACCAGGCCTACAACGCCAACACCCTGCCGGTTGAGTATGCGGGTGCCTACCTGAAGCTGCTGCTGGTCCAGGGGGAGGTGGAGCAGGTGCAGCAGCTGGTCCGCACGGCACCGGAACGGTTCCAGCCCCAGCAGATCCAGTGGGTGGGCGGCGTGCTGTGCCTGCAGGCCAACGATCCCGCCGCGGCATCCCGGGCCTTTCAGCTGATGGTGGGTCCGGCATCCCCTCGTGATCAGGTCGGGGCGTGGCGGGCCTGGGCCCAGCTGGAGGCCGGCCACCCCGATGCGGCGGCAGCGGCGCTGGTCACGGCGGATCCCAAGCTCCCGAAACAGCACCGATCAGCCCAGCCCAAGGGTCCGGTCCTGCCCGTGGGGGTCGCTGTGGCCCTCGACCTGGCTGCCCGGGACGGGCGGCGCCCGGGTGAGCTGGTGAACCTCAGCCAGCCGACCCTGCCCCATCGGGAGCTGGCCCTGGCGCTGGAGCTGCTGTTTCATCTGCGCCAGGGGAATCTGCTCACGGCGGCCAACCTGCTGCTCGAACAGGAGGGCTCCCTGCTCAGCGCCCATCCGGCCCTGGCGGTGCTGCGGCGCCCGCTGTTGCTGCTGGCTGGCCAGCAGGCCCTGGAACAGGACTCGGATGAGGACGCGATCCGCTGCTGGCGGCCACTGGTGGAGCGCAACGGCTTTGATCCCGATCTGGCCCTGCGGCTCTATCCCCTGCTGGATCGCTGCGAGAGCACGGACAACAACCGCGAGGCGGAGCGCCTCGCCACCCTGTTGATCAGCTGGGTGCGCAGGTCTGCCCGGGATGCACCGAATGATTGGCCCCAACCCCTGCTGAACCGCACTCTGGCCCGGCTGCACTGCTGGCAGGCCGACCAGTTCATGGTGCTGGGGGCACAACAGCAGGCCCGGCGCAGCGTCAAACAGGCCGAAGACCTGGCGGGCGACGACCCCGAGGTGATCGGCCGTCGCGGCATTCTGGCCGGCATCAACGGCGACTGGGATTCGGCGCTCCCCCTGATCTGGCAGTCCCTGGACGGTGGCTGCCGTTACGTGCCGATGTACTCGATGCTGCGGAGCTGGCTGGAGATGACCCAGCAACACGAGGAATTGACCCGGCTGCGCCGCACCCATGGACCGGCCTTCGATGACGGCCTCCAGGCCAGCGAGGGCGCCGGGCAACCGCCCTCCTGGCTGGAGCTCCTGGGCGAGTGCAAGCCCCAGGAGCTGGCGGATCGCCTGGAACGGGCCCCGCAGCCGGATGCCGGGGTGCGAGCCCTGCGGCGGCTGCTGGAGCACACCAGTCCAGCCAAGGGCCTGGGTGCCGCCAAGCTCAACCTAGATGTCCTGTCCCTGGCAGCCCCCTGGGAGGACCTGCTGGCCACCCTGCCGGCTGGCGACAGGGCTGAGGCGATCACAGCCGCACTGCTGGCCACCCACTGCCACTGCCTGCGGCGGCGCAAGGCGGTGCTCAGCCAGATCGAGGCCTGGCATGCCGAACTGGAGCAGCTGGCGACCGCCAGCGGCAGCGACCACAGCGGCGCTGCCCAGCGGGCCCAGCTGATGCTGCTGAGCCTGCGGCTGCGACCGGGTGAGGCCTTCCAACGGGAAGCCCGCCGGCTGCTGGGCCGCACCGCGCGACCGGAACGAACCCTGGCGCTGGCCCTGCTGGACCTGCGCCAGGTGGCCAGCACCCGCCCCTGGCGACCGATCGTGGAGGAGCTGCAGCGCCAGGATCCCCAGAATGCGCTGCTGCCGGTGGCCCTGGCCACGATGGAGCCGCAGCTCTCCCGCCTGCACCACCAGCTCATGGAGCGGGGTTTCGGCCTGGCCCGGCAGCAGCAGGATCAGGAGGCTCTGGCGGCCTGTCACCGGGAGGAGCAGTGGTCCAACCTGAGCTTTGACCGGAAGCTGGCCCGGCAGGGAAGATCTGAATTCAAGTCATCGTTCGCCGAGTTCATTCAGATGACGGAGTCCATCGCCGACCTGCTGGAGGAGCTGGGCCACGCCGATCTCCACCCCGATGAACCTGGCCCTGGCGGTCGCCACAGCCAGCGGCAGGGCAGGGGCGGTGGCCGCAAAACCTTCAGGGATCTGTGATGCAGAACCCCTACGACCAGCTGGGCGTGTCGCCACAGGCCAGCAGCGCCGAGGTGAAGGCGGCATACCACGCCAGGCTGCGGCAGTATCCGGCCCACAGCCATCCCGAGGAGTTTCAACTGATCCGCACCGCCTATGAGCGGATCCGCGCCGCCGGAGAACACCAGGGTGACCCGCTCCAGCCAGGGCCGCTGCTGGCCAGCCTGGATCCTGAGCAGGTGACAGCCCTGGAGACGGAGCTGCGCGCCTCTGCCAGGCTCAGCCTTCAGGATCTGATCCGGCTCAGCTTCTGAGCCAGCGCCCATGGCCCCCTCCCCCCGCGAACGCGCCCAGCTGATGGCCGAACTGCGACAGCAGCAGGAGACCCTGCTCAGGGATCTGCTGCCGGTGCTGGATGCCCTGGATCGGGCGGAGGCCCACTGGCAGCAAGCCATCGCCCAGGCCAGCCCCCCCGTTGCCCAGCCTGTCGACTGGTGGCGACGCCTGGCCCGCTGGCTGGGGCGCTGGCTGGGGCGCAGTGGACTGGGCCGGAGGCCCACCCCACCGCCGCCAGGAGGCAGTGACACCGTGCGCCAGGCCCAGGAGGGCATCCGTCTGATCCGGGCCACACTGCTGGAGGCCCTGGATCGCCATGGGGTGGAGCCGATCCGCTGCCTCGGCCAACCCTTCGATCCGGAGTGCATGCTGGCGCTGGGGCAGCGACCGGCGCCAGCCGGCACCCCGGTCGGGGTGGTGCTGGAGGAGGCTGTACGCGGCTACCTGTGGCGACAGGCCCTGCTGCGCGAGGCCCAGGTGCTGGTGGCGGGCCCCTGAGCTCGATCCCACGGTTCCACCCCCCCTCTCTCACCCCTCCTCCATCCCCCGTCTGAGCGATCTCCATGGCCAGCGTTGTCGGCATTGATCTCGGCACCACCAACTCCCTGGTGGCAACCCTCGATGGGGGGCAACCCTGGGTGATTCCCGACTCGGCCGGCGAGCTGCTGTTGCCATCGGTGGTGGGGGTGAACGCTGAGGGCCAGTTGCTGGTGGGCCAGCCGGCCCGGCGCCAGTACGCGGCGGCGCCGGAGCGCACGGTCCGCTCGGTGAAGCGCCAGATGGGCAGCACCGCTGAGCTGAGCCTCGGCGAGCGGACCTATTCGCCCCAGGCAATCTCGGCCCTGATCTTGCGCTGCTTGAAGCAACGGGCCGAGGAGGCGCTCCACGACACCGTGGAACAGGCGGTGATCACCGTACCTGCCTACTTCACCGACGCCCAGCGCCAGGCCACCAAGGAGGCCGGCGAGCTCGCCGGCCTGGAGGTGCTGCAGATCCTGAACGAGCCCACCGCGGCGGCACTGGTCTTCGACAAGCGCGGCGAGGACAGCCAACGGCTGTTGGTGTACGACCTGGGCGGCGGCACCTTCGATGTCTCGATCGTGGAGATCACCGGTCCGGTGACGGAGGTGCTGGCCAGCCATGGCAACAACCGCCTGGGCGGCGATGACTTCGACCGGCAGCTGCAGCGGCTGCTGGCGGAACGGTTTGAGCAGGCCCACGCTGTGGCGGTGCCGACGGAGGCGGCCGTGCAGGCACGGCTGCTGCAGGCCGCGGAGCGGAGCAAGATCGCCCTGAGCGAGCACAACCTGGTGCAGGTGCGCGAGGCCTACCTGCTCAGCCAGGGGGAGACCCCCCTCCATCTCGACACCGAGCTGACGCGGCAGGAATTCGAGGCCCTGATCCGCCCCCTGCTGCAGGAAACCCTCACGGCGATCGATCGCGCCATGGCGGATGCCGGCCTCAGCCCGCAGGATCTGGATCGGGCGATCCTGGTGGGGGGGTCCACCCGCATTCCCCTGGTGCTGGAGCTGGTGGAGCGCCACCTCGACGGCGTGGAGGTGACGAGCTTCGAGCCAGATCGCTGTGTGGCCCTGGGGGCGGCCCTGCAGGCCGGCGTTCTCAACGGCGAGGACGTGGAAACCTTCCTGGTGGATGTGACCCCCCATTCTCTGGGGATCGCCGCAGCCATGGACACGCCGATCGGAACCCTGAACAACCTGTTCAGCTCGGTGATTCCACGCAACACCGTGATTCCCACCAGCCGCTCAAAGCTCTACTGGACCATGGTGGACAACCAGAAAATCGTGCGCATTGAGGTGTATCAGGGTGACAATCCAATCGCCCAGGACAATGTGCCGCTCGGTGCCTTCGAGGTGGAGGGTTTGCCGCCCAAGCCAGCCGGTGATGTCGCGATCGAGGTGCAATTCAGCTTTGATCTCAACGGCATCCTCACCGTGACAGCGGCGGAAACCAGCAGCGGCACCAAGGAAAGCCTGGTGGTGAACAACGCCGACATGGAGCGGCGGGCCAGCTACGACCTGGAGCAGAGCCGCAGCGACGTGGAGGACCTCTACGCCACCCTGGTGAGCTCGGCGCCGGACGATCCAGAAGGGGATGACGCTGAAGAGGACGACGACCAGGAGCAGGCCCCGGAGCGCTGATAGGGGCAGCCCAGGGCACCGCTAACGCAGCACTGGCTGTGGCGCAGCATTGGCTGTGACGCAGCAGTGCCTGGCGGCGGCACCTACGGTGATTGCCTGCTATCAGGTCGCCCTGGAGCGACCGCCCGCTGCGATGCCGACCACTGCCCTGGAACAGGCCACGGCCGCCATGCGCGCCGCCGTGTTCGGCACCGACCCGATGGCCCCACCCCCGCCGGTCGAGCCGCGCATCGCGGCACCCGCTGATCCCCAGGCACCGATCAACGCCGGGCTGGCTGCCGGCCACCCATCCGATCTGAGCGACTTCATCGAGGCCGCCGGCCTGCTGGAGTACGACCCGGCCGCCATCACCCGCATCTACGCCGGCCACCCGCAGCGGTTGATCCGGCGGCTGTGGCAAACCCTGGTGCCGATCGGCCTCTATCTCCTGGCCGTTGGCCTCGACTGGCTCACCCGCCGGCTGCAGAACCAACAGCACGCCAGAGCCCGGGCCCGGGAAGCGGCCGATCTGGTGGCCTCCCTCGGCCCGGCCTTCATCAAGGCCGGCCAGGCCCTCTCCACCCGGCCCGACATCGTGCCACCGCTGCTGCTGGAGGAGCTGGCCCAGCTGCAGGACCAGCTGCCCGGCTTCGATTCAGCCCTGGCGATGGCCTGCATCGAAGAAGACCTGGGGGCGTCGCTGGAGACGATCTACGAACAGCTCGACCGGCAGCCGATCTCCGCCGCCTCCCTCGGCCAGGTGCACAAGGGGGTGCTCAAGGGGGGCCAGAAGGTGGCCGTGAAGGTGCAGCGCCCCGGCCTGCGGGAGCAGATCACGCTCGATCTCTACATCGTGCGGAACATCGCCGCCTGGCTCAACCGCAACATCGGCCTGATCCGCTCCGATCTGGTGGCCCTGATCGATGAGCTGGGCAAGCGGGTGTTCGAAGAGATGGACTACTTCAACGAGGCGAGCAATGCCGAGGCCTTCGCCCGGCTGCATGCCCATAACCCGCGCATTGCCGTGCCACGCATCTACCGCCAGGCCACCAGCCGACGGGTGCTGACGATGGAGTGGATCGATGGGGTGAAGCTCACCAATCTGGAGGCGGTGCGGGCCCTCGGCATTGATCCCGATGAGCTGGTGCAGCTGGGGGTGAACTGCAGCTTGCAGCAGCTGCTGGAGCACGGCTTCTTTCACGCCGATCCCCACCCCGGCAACCTGCTGGCCCTGCCCGACGGGCGCCTGGCCTACCTCGACTTCGGCATGATGAGCGAGGTGAGCCGCGAGAGCCGCACCGGCCTGATCCAGGCGGTGGTGCATCTGGTGAACCGCAACTTCGGCAAGCTCTCCAACGACTTTGTGAGCCTGGGCTTCCTGGCGGAAGACGTGAACCTCGAGCCAATCGTGCCGGCCTTCGAGCAGGTGTTCGGCCAGGCCCTGGAGATGGGGGTGAGCCGCATGGACTTCAAGGCCGTCACCGATGACCTCAGCGGCGTGATGTACCGCTTCCCGTTCCGGGTGCCGCCCTACTACGCCCTGATCATCCGTTCGCTGGTGACGCTGGAGGGCATCGCCCTGAGCGTGGATCCCGACTTTAAGATTCTTGGCGCGGCCTATCCCTATTTTGCTCGCCGCCTGATGGAGGATCCCGACCCACAGCTGCGTCGCAGCCTGCGGGAAATGCTCTTCGATGGCGAGGAATTTCGCTGGCAGCGCCTGGAAGCCCTAGTGAGCAG
>JBJTWP010000145.1:0-4560 GCA_046081805.1 Cyanobacteriota bacterium | reverse complement strand
TAAGGATCCAGACGCAATGGCCGGAAACATTCGTGACCTCAGCCACTAAAGTGGTTGTTCCAGGCATCAGTGATCTCCTTTTTGCGGGTCTCGACGAGGCGTTGTGCCTCATTCTTCTTCGATGAGCTTAGCCCAATATTGCGGGCGAGCTCAATGGTCGGTTCTAGCCAGAATTTAGCCTCACCATCTGGGTGGCTAACATGGATGTGCATACGGCTTTCCTCTCGTGAGAAGAAGAAGAACCTAAACTCGCCATCCCGGAAGACGGTTGGTGACAAGTAGGCCCCCTTCCATTAGATGTTCAGCATAGCCTCGCTTCTCGCCCCTGGGAGGGTAAATGGCTTCAGGATCACGACGCCTCACATTCCAGGGACGATGGCTTGATGAGATGGCTGTTTGCATCTTTCCAACGCTCGCCATCACCTGGCCGCAAGGAGTGATCGGTGAAACAGATAGTCTTTTGGTGGCGGCTCAGGTGAATGGCGGTGTTAGAAGTCACTCTTTGAACTTCTCAAAGTATGCAGGGTCGACATCGTACACAGTCCGCTTGAAAACACCAAGCTCAACCCGCTGGAACATTTCAACTAGTTTGTCCCCGTCAACAAGCTCGACTTGAGGTGCGCCTTCCCTGCTCGCTTCCTGGATAGCAGCATTGCTGAACCCTGATGTAGTGATAATGATTCCTTTTTCGGCTCTGCCCAGCATTGTGTTACGGAAGTCGCCAACTTGAGCGCGAGAGACCAAGTTGCCTTTGGCATAGCGTTTGCATTGAAAGAGCACTCTGAAGCTCACAAATGGATTGATCTCAAGAGTTCCATAGCCATCAATTCCACCATCCGCAGGGCCACCCGTCACTTCAACGTTCTCAAAGCCTGATTCCCTGAGAAGCTCTCTGCAGACCTTCTCAAAGCCTGTAGGACTTATTGACCTCAGTGTACTTAGCAAATCAAGCTTTTGGCCCTCATCTGGATCTTCCGTCGAGTCTTGTGGAGGCAACAGCTCCTCCTCAGCTTCTGGCGCTTCTCGTTTCTGCTTGCGGTTCTCGGCGTGAATGGAAACCCACTTCAGAAAGATATAGCGGCCTTCCTTGTCACCAAGATGAGCGTTACGGCCCTTCTCCGTCAGCGTCCAAGTTCCATGCTTAGACGAATCCAGTAGTCCTTCCCAGGCGAGATACTGTCTTGCCCAGGCGACTTGGTTATGGAACTTGCTCCCACCCGACTTGAGAGTCTGATCTAATAGTTCATCTGGCAAGCCTAGATTTTTCGCTATGCGCGCAGAAACCTCTCTGGGCCGCCCTGAATCCCCCAGATCCCTAAGCGCATCTAGGAGGGGTCCGAACCATCGAATGAACTCAGCCTGAGCCTTCTTTGCCATTACGAGGAGGATGCCACGCCAGTGTAGGTGTCATGTGCCCGGCCTGCTTTCCTGTACTTCCAACTCTTTATTGGGAGGTTCCGTGAACTACTGGCGGTGGCTCCTTCCCTTCCGCGAGCCATGCCCCGCGTCGTCAGCATGGTCGGTCTGAATCCAGTGTCAGCAAAGGGTTGTAGGCAGGCAAGCCCCAATGCAAGCCTGGTTTGCGGGTCCGAGAACCATCTGTCCTCGCACGGGCACCATCCAGCCAGTGCCCTGTCCCTGACCACGCTGGCGGTCCTGAACTGCCCTTCCATGCCAGCAGGCCGTCAGCCGCCCTGTGCTTTCTGGCGGTTACCCGCTGATCCACTTCGCCGACCTGCGCAACGTCTACCGCGAGATGCGGGAGGCTCTGATCAGCGCCAACCGTCGCGCCGGCGCCCAGCAGGGCCTGGTCATCGATGAACCGCCGCACCGACAGGACCGGGCCAACGGCGGGGGCCCAGCCGTCAGTCGAGCAGGGATCTGCGCTGTGGAGTCCCCGCCGGCGCCACCGCACCCCAATCAGCGACAGCCTCCTCAAAGCCAGTTCCGCGGCACGCCCCGCCATCCCGGTGTGCCGGCGGCCTGCCATCAGCTGGGGAGATGGACCGGGTCTGATCAACCCACCACGTTCACGGTTTACCGTCACCCATCGATCAGCCATAGGGTCTCGCTGCCGCCTGTCACGCCCGCGCAGCTGAGGCGGCGATCGAAGCTCGCCAGCCGGCCAGAGCTGATGCTGCGGGTGGCGAATCATTGGGGCGATTGAGGTGCCAGCACTGCCTGCGGCCCCGGACTGTTCGGGTAACGCGGCTGGCCCAGGATGCGCAGCACCGCGTTCTGGCTGAGCCGGCCCAGGGCGCCGATCCAGCAGGGCGATCAGCACGTTCACATCCAGCAGAGCCACGCTCATGCCAGTTCGTCGCGCAGCTGGTTCACCAGTTCAAGGTCCACGGGCGCTCCCTTGTCGATCCAGGGCAGCAGGCGCAGGCCATTGCGGTGCTCAATCCCGTGGGCTTCTGAGCTGGACCCCGCCGCCGGAGCCACCAGACCCTGCCGCGCCAGCGCGCTGATCACGGCCCCCAGGCTGGAGCGCTGCTGGCGGGCCAGCACCCGCGCCGCCGCCAGCACGTCATCGTCGAGCTGCAGGGTGGTGCGCACCTGATCTTGTCGCACCAGGCACCAGGCATCAGGCACCAGGCACAAAGCACCAGATTAGGCCAGGCTGCACGCCTTCGGATCGGTGCTCAACAGAGGTCATGAAGGCGACTGCCCAGCTCCGGTGTGCTGCTGCCTGGCTCGAGAAGCACAGGGAAGCACAGGCTGGCGCCGCTGCGGCGGCTGGGAGCTCGCCTCAACCACGCGGAAAAGTATGCAGAAACTGCATGAAATCCCGGCGCTGGGCTGGGCTCGTGCTGCGTTAAGGTGACTGCCGTCTGCTGCGAATCGTGGCAGGTTGGCCGTGATCGTTGTCAGCGTTGACCAGGCTAATGCCAGAATCCGTATTCACCCCTGGATCCCGCCTCAATTGCCGAAGTGCAGAATTCGCTGCTGCTTGTCTAGTCAGTCGTTCAGATTACGCTTCTCGATCCCGCCGGTGGGGCCCCACCCAGCGCCGCACTGGCGCTCCCGGAGAGGCTGATCTGGTTGCAAACCATGGATTCACCGCTGAAGCCTTCACAGCTCGCGAATGTGATGGCATCAGGACAACCCCAACGACCCTGTGCGCTCGTTACTTCAGCTTTAGGCGAGCGGAAGCGATGATCAGAGATCGGAGTACTAACGGTAGCCAGGATGCGATTGATCGCACCCCGCCGGGTTGCTTTCCCTGGAACTCTCTGGAGGCAAGGATCGCCCAGCGCGGGAGGCATCGGCTCGGGCCGGCTCACTGGCGGCAAGAACCCTGATGCGGCTGCTTCACACCTCCGACTGGCACCTGGGCCGACATTTCCACGGTGGCTCTCTGCTCGAGGAGCAGGCGGCTGCCCTGGCGCGGATTGTCGAGCTAGCCAGGGAGAGATCAGTCGATGCGGTGCTCATCGCGGGCGACATCTACGACCGGGCGATTCCCCCGGCAGAAGCGGTGCAGCTGTTCAACGACACCCTCGCCCAACTGCGAGAGACAGGATCCACGGTGGTGGCGATCGCGGGCAACCACGATTCCCATGTGCGGGTGTCGATCTATGACCCCCTGCTGAGTTCGTTCGGGGTGACGATCCGGGGTGACGTACGCCGGGCCCACGAACCCGTGCTGGTGAGCCCGCGACTGGGAGGTGCTCCAGTGGCGATCTACCCCCTGCCCTATCTGGAACCAGCGGTGGATGGGCCCGGACTGGCCAGCCCTGCAGAGGTGGGTGCTGCCACAATCCCAGCCCGCCTGCGCCATGAAGACGTGACTCGTCTGGCGTTGGATCGGATCCGTCGGGATCTGCAAGCACGCCCGCTCCACCGTTCGGTGCTGGTGGCCCACACCTTCGTGGCTGGCGGGGAGACTTCCGAGTCGGAACGGGAGCTCACCATCGGCAATGTCGATCGGGTGAGTGTGGAGGCCTTCGCCGGGTTCCACTACGTGGCACTGGGCCATCTGCACGGCTCCCAGCAACTGGATGGCCCCCGGGTGGCCTACTCCGGCACTCCCCTGCCCTATTCCTTCTCGGAGCAGCACCACAACAAGTCAGTGCGGATCGTGGAGCTGGATGCCGCTGGCAATGCAGCCGTCGAGATCGTGCCCTTGGGGGTGGGGCGGTCGCTGTGCACAATCGAGGGTGGGATCGAGCAACTGCTCACGGATCCGCAGTTCGCCTCGGCCGAGGAGGCTCGGGTGCGGGTGCTCCTCACCGACGAGGTGCTGCCTCTGCAGGCCATGGCCCGCCTGCGCGGACGGTTCCCCCACGTCGCTGAATTGCGGCACCGGCCGCCGAACGTTGTCCGCTCCACTGCCAGCGAGCGGAATCAGCAGGTGCGGCAGGCCACCTCGCCCTTTGCGCTGGCGACGTCCTTCTTCGCGGATCAGCAGGGGCGTGACGCCAACGAAGCGGAGGCTGAACTCCTGCACGAGGCCCTCAAGGCGGTCGGCAAGGGAGGGGAGCGTTGAAGCCCCATCACCTCAGGATCGAGGCCTTCGGGCCCTACGCCGAGCCGGTCGAGATCGGCTTCGATGAA
>JBJTWP010000144.1:0-3160 GCA_046081805.1 Cyanobacteriota bacterium | reverse complement strand
ATCAGCCTGGTGGCGATCACCACCCTGGCCGCCACGGCCGGCGCCGCCCTGCCGCTGCTGTTCGAGCGGATCGGGCTGGATCCGGCGTTGATGTCGGCGCCGTTCATCGCCACCGCCACCGACGTGGCCGGGGTGTTCATCTACCTGCGCACCGCCAGCTGGCTGCTGGGGGCCGGCGCCTGAACGGGACCACCAGGGCCGTCGGGGCCAGATGAGAGAAGTTCACACTTCTTCAGTTAAGCTTCACACAATTCCAAGGGCCTGGTGCCGTGATTGTCGCCGTTGCCATTCCCTCTGCTTCCCACGCCGCCATGGTGGAGCGCCGCTCCGGCGGCCCGGAACCCGACCTGGTGCGCAGCTATCTGCGCGACATCGGCCGGGTGCCCCTGCTCACCCACGAGCAGGAGATCACCCTGGGGCGCCAGGTGCAGGAGTTGATGGCGCTGGAGGAGCTGGAGCAGGAGCTCAGCCTGCGGGCCGGAGGCTCCAAACCCAGTCAGGACGAGCTGGCCCAGACCGCGGGCCTCACCCCACAGCAGCTGCGCAAGCGCTTGACTGCCGGTCGTCGCGCCAAGGAGCGCATGGTGGCGGCCAACCTGCGTCTGGTGGTGAGCGTGGCCAAGAAGTACACCAAGCGGAACATGGAACTCCTGGATCTGATCCAGGAGGGCACGATCGGCTTGGTGCGGGGCGTGGAGAAGTTCGACCCCACCCGCGGCTACAAGTTCTCCACCTATGCGTACTGGTGGATCCGCCAGGGCATCACGCGGGCGATCGCCGAGAAGAGCCGCACGATCCGGCTGCCGATCCACATCACCGAAACCCTCAACAAGCTCAAGAAGGGCCAGCGCGAGCTGAGCCAGGAGCTCGGCCGCACCCCCACGATCACTGAGCTGGCCCTCTACGTGGAGCTGCCGGAGGAGGAGGTGAAGGAGCTCCTCTGCCGGGCCCGGCTGCCGGTGAGCCTGGAGAGCAAGGTGGGCGATGGCGACGACACGGAACTGCTGGACCTGCTGGCCGGCGATGGCGAGCTTCCGGATGAGCGTCTCGATGACGTCTGCATGAAGGGCGATCTGCGCGACCTGCTCGATCAACTCCCCGAACTCCAGGCCCGTGTGCTGAAGATGCGCTATGGCCTCGAGGGCGATGGCAGCGGCCCGGTGGAGCCGATGAGCCTCAGCTCGATCGCCAAGGCCCTCGGCATGAGCCGCGACAAAACCCGCAACCTGGAGCGCAAGGCCCTGGAGGGCATCCGGGCCCAGTCCCGCCGACTGGAGGGCTACCTGGCGGCCTAGAAGGCTGGCGGCCTAGAAGAACTGATCGAAGTTGTCGAAGTCGACCGCTTTGAAGTTACCGCTCTGCACCTGGGCCATCAGCCGTTCCAGCTGCACCCACAGGGCCCCCGCCGTAGCCAGCGACAGCAGGAACGACACCAGCAGCGCGGTGCCGACGGAAAAACCGAAGACGGACAAACTGCCACCGATGAACAGGGTGACGCCCACGGTCACGCCGCCGTAGGCCAGGGTGGTTTCCCTGCTGCCGAGCGGCAGCAGGGCCAGCCGATCCTGCTTCCAGCCCTCCAGCCGGTTCTGCACCAGCCTGGCGAAGGTGAGTCCGCAGAGCACGCCCATGGCCAGACCGAGGCCCGCCAGCACATAGGGGGGATCCTGGATCGGCGCGTACTCCAGCAGAAGGTCGTCGGCACCGAGATCGCCGAAGCCGCCACTGGCCAGGTCCAGGGCGGCCTGCTCCAGGTCGATGGGGGCGGGCACCGGAACGGACTCGAGCACGCGGGATCACCTGGGGGAAGCGAACGGCAAGCCTAGGGTTCGCGCCCCGGCCTTCACGCCGCCAGTGGATTCAGGCGGGCGAGCATGCCGCTGGCGATCTTTCGGGGCGAGAACGTGCGGCGCAGCAGTTGCACCAGCTGCTGCAGATCGGCGGCGCTGAACCGATCGTCCTGCACCAGGGTGAGCAGTAGCCGCTGGCGCAGGCTGCCGCCCTCCGGGCCAAGCAGAAGTTTCAGGCCCGCTCCCGCCACCTGCAGCAGGTCGGCGCTGGCGGCATCGTTCTCCACCACCGCCAGCAGGTTTTCAAGCCGCTCCACCCGCAGCCGACCGCTGCCATCGAAGATCACCTCCAGCAGCTTCTCCCGCATCTCCGCCGTGTCGCCGGCCAGCAGCCGGCGGGCCACGTAGGGGTAGGCCACGCGGATGATGCGGAAGCCTGGATCCAGGCGCAGCGCCAACCCCTCCTGGCTCACCACCGCCCGGATGATCAGCGCGAAGCGGGCCGGCACCCGGAAGGGATAGGCGTACATCAGCTCCGAGAAGCGATCGGTGATCGCCTTGAAGTTGAAGTTGCCCACGTTCTCGCCCAGCGCGCCCCCGAGCACTTCCTCCAAGGCGGGCACGATCGGCTGCAGATCGGCATCGGAGCGCAGAAAACCCAGGGCCTGGAAGTCGCGGGCGAGGGCATGGAAATCGCGGTTGATCAGATGCACCACCGCGCTGGTGAGCGTGAGCCGGTCGGCGTCGCTGATCTCATCCATCATGCCGAAATCCACATAGGCCACATGGCCCATGGCGCCGGTTTTGCCCGGCAGGGCGAAGAGGTTGCCGGGATGGGGATCGGCGTGGAAATAGCCGAACTCCAGCAGCTGGCGCAGGCCGGCGATCACGCCGGTGCGGATCAGGGCCGCCGGATCGAGGCGCTGGGCCTCCAGTTCCTGGCGCTGCTGCAGCTTGGTGCCGTTGATCCACTGGGTGGTGAGCACCCGCCGGGCCGAGAGGTGGCGCACCACCTGCGGCACCGTGACCTCCGGGTGGTTGGCGAACAGGCCGGCGAAGCGCTCGGCGTTGTCGGCCTCGCGGCGGTAGTCGATCTCCTCGAACAGGGAGCGGCCGAACTCGTCGATGATCTCCCCCAGCCCGAAGCCCAGGTTGAGCGGTAGAAAGGGGGCAGCCAGTGAACCCAGCAGGCGGATCAGCACCAGGTCGCGGCGCATGATCCAGTCGAGGTTGGGCCGCTGCACCTTCACCGCCACCCAGTGGCCGTCGGCCAGGCGGGCCCGGTACACCTGGCCCAGGCTGGCGGCAGCCATCGGGTGGTCGGGGAACTCCACAAACAGCTGGTGGGCCGGGGCGCCCAGCTCCTGTTC
>JBJTWP010000143.1:0-3008 GCA_046081805.1 Cyanobacteriota bacterium | reverse complement strand
GGTTGCTGATTCCCCACCAGCAGGCTGTGGAGGTCTGGCCCACCAGCGGCGCACCCCAACGATTTGCAGGTCTGAAGGTGTTGGAAGCCGGTCCGGAATTCCCAGGTCTACAGCTGCAGCTTGCAGAGATCTGGGTGGGGTGAGGCCTCATCGCCTCCCCACCACCAGAGCGATCACCGCGCCGGTCAGCGTCAGAGCGGTGCGATCGAGCCGGTTGCGGAACAGCGCCACGACGATCAGCCCGCTGATAGATACCGGCAGTGCCGACACCCCATAGCGCGGCAGACTCACCCGGTATCCCCGGTGGGCCGGGAACACCAGCCGAGAACGTGGCCCGGCCAGCGGTTTCGGCTTAATGGAAGTGGCCAGCTCCGGCCCCAGCCAGCGCGTGCATCAGCCGAAAGGCCTTGCCGATGTGATCGGCGAGGTCGCTGGGATCAAACAGTGGAGATGCGAGCACCTGGCGCTGTCGATCGGCCTTGCTGGCCCGCAGGGCCGGCAGCTCACGGCAGAGTTCGGCCACTGTGGCCGCAAAATCCCTGGGATCCCTGCAGATCCATTCACTGCGCCCAAGGCCCGTCAGCAGAGAGCTGCTCATCTTGGCGGAGGCGCAGTCTCCGTTGATTGCCACCAGGGGGACGCCCATGCTGAGGGCATCGAAAGCGGTTGTGGAGCTACTCCAAGGCGTGCAGTCAAGTGCGACGTCAATTTGATTGTAGGTATTGAGATGGTCTTGCCACTCCTCTGTACCAGGCAGGAACGTCAGGCGCGCGGGGTCAATCCCTCGACCTTGGAGCTCTTCACGGATCCGGCCACAGGCGGAGGCGTTGACCGTATAGGCATGTTTGATGACCAGCAGCGAGTCAGGAACGGCCACCAGGGCAGCAGCCCAATGGTCGAGGGTAGACCTGGTGATCTTGGCCAGCTGATTGAAGCTGCCCAGAATCGGCTGTTCCTGAGCCATGCTGGCATTGGCTGGCGGTGGCGGAATGGATGGGCTGATGGCCAACCAGGGACGCGGAAGTTGCCAGAGACGTTCCTGAAACTGATCTTGCAGTGCCTCCGGCGTGAATACCGCATCGCCCAGGAACCAATCGATGGTCGCGAGGCCAGTGGAGGCGTGATAGCCGATCCAGTGGCACTGAACCGCTGCACAGCGCTCAGCCAGGATCTGCAGTCCAGTGGTATCGGTGAATCCGGAGGTATCCACCAGGATGTCGTAACGCTGATCCCGAATTAATTCCCTTGCCTGTTCAAGAGTGAGTCCATCCAGAGAGTGGACAGATCCGACGAGACTGGCCAGATACTGCGAGCCAGAATCAGGATGCAGCGTGGTGGGCAGCAGGTCTACACACAGCTCCTCACGGTTGTACGCAATCAGGAATGACTCCAGAAATGTACTGACAACATAGCGACCAAAATGACCCCCCAGGATTCCAACTCTGAGTTGCTTGTCTGGGCTGGCTGGACGATCCGATGATCGGGGATGGGCTGGCCCATGGCCCGACGACACGGTCATGCTCCGGAACTGCTGCCAGTAGTCGGCAGTGGCCCGCAGGTAGTCATCCCCGGTCTTGAGCGTATAGGCCGAACGCTGAAAGACCAGCAGTGAGTAGGCCTCTAAGCGGTTGCTTGCATGGCCTTCCGTGAGCTCCAAGGCGCGCTCCAGCCATGCCAGGGCTCGTTCGTGATAGCCAAGCTGGAACGAATCTTTGGCCAGGTAAATGGCAGGTGCGCATTGAGTGGTGTCGATTCTATTGATTTCCTGATAGAATGAAGCGGCTTCATCGGCCTTTCCCTGAACTGAAAACAAACGCCCGATCAACAGGAGCAAATCCAGGTCGTGGGGCGAGAGCTTCAAGGCTTGTGCATAAAAAGTATGGGCTTGTTCCTGGTCGCCAATGGCCTCGAACAGGCGACCCAGTTCCTTGCATGGGGCGGGATCATCCGGGACCTGGGCTGTCAGCATCAGCAGATACCATGCGGCGTCTTCAATGCGGCCAGCCCCCCGCAGCAATTGACCATATCGAATCGCCAGGGATGTATCGCCGGTTCCCTGATCGAAATGCCGCTCGCAAAGGGCGATGGCGTTGTCGTGGTCGCCCAGGCTGATCAGCTGCTCCAGCTCATCGATGACCTGCTGATTCATGGAAGCGGAAGGGGAAGCCCGTGGGATTTGAACGACAATCCTGCAGCACCTGGTCGTGGTGGTGCCGGTGCGGCCGGAGGCTGAGCTGCAGGGCAGCTCGCAACAGATCCTGGCGCGCCGGCCGGATCTGCTTTCTGCCGTTCAAACGATCCTTCTGGAGCGGCTTCCCCTGCTCACTCGCACTCCATCGTGAGGAACGAATCATGGAGTTCGCCACCATTCCCGCCAAAGACCTGCGCCACACCCGCGTTGCTCAGGAATGGATTAAGGAGGGCCGGCTGGAAGGCCGGCAGGAGGGGCGGCTGGAAGGGCGGCTGGAAGGCGAAGCCACGGTCACTTTTCGCCTGCTCAACCGTCGCTGCGGACCCCTCAGTGACGCCACCACAGCCCGGATCAAGGCGCTGCCGCTGGAGCAACTGGAAGCCCTGGCCGAGGCAGTGCTCGATTTCGGCAGCCCCGCCGACCTGGCCGCCTGGCTGGCCGAGCACGGCGGCTGATGCGCAAGCTCTGGCAGGGCTGCAGGTCATGAGGACCTGACCAGCTCCGAAAGCCGATGGCCACAGCAGCCCCAACGCGCTCGGTAGGCGCCTGCCCCTGCTGGCTGCGAGCGGAGTCCCGCTTAATTCGCCACCGCGTCAGCGGCATCGGCCTCTCGGTGGTGCGCCTGCTGATCGAGGCCATGGGCGGCCGCGTGCAGGTGGCTGATGCCCCCGGCGGCGGGGCTGATTTTCAGCTGGTGCTGGCGGGTGGGGGTTGATGGCGCTTGGCTGGCACCCGCCGGCGATTCCTTGCGGGTACAGGTGTACTATGCTGGGTCTTCGGTTGGTTTGATGTCGCTAGCGTGTGGAAAGGATTCAGC
>JBJTWP010000142.1:0-4273 GCA_046081805.1 Cyanobacteriota bacterium | reverse complement strand
CGGGAGCCTCAGGGATGGAGCCCGTTGGCGATCGGAGTCGTTCGGGGCTCAGGCCGCAGCCCGCAGCACCTCCACCACGCTACGGAAGGCGAACCACTCCGGGATCTCCTCGCCGCCGCGCAGCATCTGGCGGAACTGGGTGCCGCTGAGCTTCCTCACGTGCAGGCCGCGTGCCTCGGCATGCTCAGCCGTCACGTAGCCCTCTTCCTCGGTGTACACGAGATTGAGCGAGGGCACGGTCTCCATGCCCAGCTCGGCGGCATTGTCGCGGGCGAAATCCTGGGCCTGGTAGGGGCCATAGAAGTCGTCGCCCGTGAGCGAGCTCTTGCAGCCGGCCATGTCGCGGCCAATGATGAAGTGGGTGCAGCCGTAGTTCTTGCGGATGATCATGTGCTGCAGCGCCTCGCGTGGGCCGGCCATGTGCATCGAGTAGGGCAGGTAGGCCCAGCGGATGCGGGGGTTGGCCACCTCCTCGGCCAGTCGCTCGTAGGTCTGGAAGCGCACCTCGCCGGCGATGTCGTCGTCCTGGGTGGGGCCGCAGGTGGGGTGCACCAGCACCACGCCGGCTTCGCTCACGTTGCTGGCGTACAGCGCCCGGGTGAACAGCTCGTAGTGGGCGCGGTGAATGGGGTTGCGGCACTGGAAGGCCACCACGCTCTGGCCCACCGGCAGGGTGGCGCGCACCTCGGCCGGCGTTTTACAGGGAAACACGCGCTGGGGCAGCTCCAGGCCCTGCACCCGGCCACCGATGTAGACGCGACCGCGCTCGCCCGTGATCATCCGCACGGCCGGGTGCTCGATCGAGGTGGTGCCATAGCAACCCCGGGCCTCACGGGCCTTGTCGGGCTCCCAGAGGCTCTCCACGGTGAGCACCGCCAGCTCCTGGCCGCGGTAGGTGAGCAGCAGCCGCTCGCCCACGCGGATCGAGCTGTCGTTGGTGTCAAACACGATCGGCAGCCCGAACAGCAGGCCACTGCTGCTGCGGTTGCGCTCCACCACTGACTCGTAGTCCTCCTGATACATGAAGCCGCGCAGGGGAGAGAAGCCGCCCACCACCAGGAGCTCCACGTCGCAGGCGTTGCGATCGGAGCACTCCACCACCCGATCCACGCCGGCCTTCACCGCCTCGTGCTCGGCCGCGGGCACCATCAGATCCACCAGGCTGCCGCCATGGGGTGAGATCAGGCCTGGCCTGGCCACGGGGCTGGCTGTGGCGGCGTCAGCGACAGACATGGCGGGCGGGTGGGGCGCAGGGCACTGGGCGGGATTCTCCCAGAGAGGCCGCCAAAAAAAAGGCCCCCGCAGGGGGCCTCTATTCGTTCAACCGGTCGTTCAACCGGCCCGCGGAATCCGCTGGCGAGAGGCTCAGACGCGCTCGAGGCGGCCATAGAGCTGGCCGGTGATCCGAACGTCAAGGGGATCCTTGGACCCCATGTCGGTGTCGGACGGCTGGATCGCGGTGAAGACGCCAGCGAACTCGCCCGTGTTGCCATCCACCTTGGTGATCGACAGCTCCATGGTGCCGGTGCCATCGACGTAGCGCTTGAAGTTCTCGCGCTCCAGCCCGTCGCTGTCAGCACCAAGACCCACCAGGCCCTGGGTGTAGTCCACGCCCGTGGTCAGACCGCGGCCTTTGGGATCGAGGAAGTTGGAGGTGCGGTAGCTGGGAACCCGGAACTCACCTTTGAAGTCCGTGCTGGTGGTGATGGCAGCGCCGTCGGCCGTGGCGTTCAACTCCTTGCTGGAGAACACGAACGGCACCTCCTCACCGCCAGGCAGCAGCACGGTGACCAGCTGGAAGTCGAGCCCACCCTGCTCGTTGAAGGCCAGGCCATCGCCGCTCACAGCCAGATCGCCGTACACCTGATCGAGGCTGGTGGTGAAGCGGGTGAGGATCTTGCCAGGGACAAACTGGGCCTCCTGGCGCTTGTTGGCTGGCTCGCCCTTGACAAACACCTCGGAGGGGTGCATGCAGATCTCACGGAGCTGGTAGGCGCTGCCGGAATCCAGGGCGATCGTGCCGCGCGCTGAGTCGGGCAAGGTCGGGCAGTCATTGGCCAGACCGGTGTTGTGGATGTCGTCGTAGGTGAGGTTGGCGCGCTCGACGGCTTTAGCGCCGCCACTGCAGGCGGTCACCAAGGTCAGGCATAGCGCCAGCACCAGGGCCAGCAGGGGTCGGAAACGCATGGGAGAAAGCCGCAGAAACGGGGCTTTGAAACTGGGCTGACGCGGATCTTACCGGTGCAAATTGCCCGATCCCCGTACGATGTCGCGGCTCTCAACAACCCGTTTCCCAGTCCCTCCGCAGCCATGACCAGCAGCGACACCGCCTCAGCGGTCAGGCCAGGCGAGACCCCCGCGTCCGGACCGCTCAGCCCCCCTCAACAGCAGCGCCTCGACACCCTCCTGGCCAACCTCAGCACCCTCGCGGACGAGCTGGCCGGCAGCCCGGAAGCCCTGCTGGCACTGCTCCGCCAGCTTGAGCAGCTGCATCGGTCGATCCAGGACGTCCCCTTCCGCAGCAGCCTTCCCGCCGACCGCAACCACCTGTTCAACGTGTTGCAGGAGATGGAGCGCAGTGGGGGTTGGCCCTACATCCCCCGGTTGCAGCTGCGCACTTTCATGGATCTGCTGCAGCAGGGACAGCCGGAGCATCCCCTGGCGGCCTGAGCTGGGCTCCCAGGGCATCGAGCAAACCGTGGGCGATGGCCAGCTTGCTGGCCCTGGGCAGCTCCCGAGCGACCTCATCGGGCCCCAGCAGCCAGCCGGTGTTGGTGGTGGTGCCGAAGCCGGCCCCGGGCTGATCAATCGGATTGGCGAAGAGCAGATCGCAGCCCTTGCGTTTCCACTTGGCGCGGGCCTGGGCGAGCACATCGCCGGAATGGGCCGCAAACCCCAGGATCACCTGACCAGCAGGCCGCCGGGCCACCAGCTCAGCCAGCAGATCCGGCACCGGCTGCCAGCCCCGGGCCAGCTCGACCTCCAGCTCATCCTTGGCGAGCTTGGCCGCCAGGGGCGCCGCGCGGCGGTGATCCGCCACCGCTGCGGCCATCGCCACCGCCTCCACCCCGGGCTGGAGCAGCCGCAGGCGCTGCTGCAGTTCCGCGGCGGTGGTGATCGGATGGCAGCGCAGGCCATCGAGCAACAGCGGATCCAGCGCCAGCGGTCCATGCACCAGATCCACCGTCGCCCCGCGCAAGCGGGCCGCCTGGGCCAGCAGCACCCCCATCAGGCCGGTGCTGGGGTTGGTGAGGCAACGCGCTGGATCGAGCGGTTCCCGGGTTGGTCCCGCGCTCACCAGCAGCCGGCGCCCCTGCCAGTCACGCCGCCAGCCATGGAGCGCCAGCGATTCCAGGGCCAGCAACACCTGCACGGGCTCAGCCATGCGGCCCGCCCCGTGACGATCACAGGCCAGCAGACCGCTGCTGGGGCCCAGCGGCAGCACCCGATCAAAACCGTGCAGGGCCTGCCAGTTCGCCCCCACCCCGGGCGAGCTCCACATGGCAGTGTTCATGGCAGCGGCCGCCAGCACCGGCGCCTCAGCCGCCAACAGCACACTGGCCAGCAGGCTGTCCCCCAGTCCGTGCACCCAGCGACCGAGGGTGGTGGCGCTGAGGGGAGCCAGCAGCACCAGCTCCGCCCACTCGGCCAGCTCCACGTGCAGGGGCCTGGGGGCACGGTGGCTCCACTGGTCAGCGTCGAGATGGCAGGCGTTCCTGCTCAGCGAGGCCAGGGCCACCGGGCTCACCAAGCGCTCGGCCGAGGGCGTGACCACGCAGCGCACCTCGGCTCCCCGCTGCACCAGGGCGCTGACGACCAGCGGGAGCTTCACGGCGGCGATGCTGCCGCTGATGCCCACCAGCACGCGCCGACCGGCGAGGGGGTCAAGCCCGGCGGGGCCTGTCCACATCACTCAGTCCTCGTCGAAGGGCTCCTGATCCACCAGATGCACATAGGGGTGAGCGAGCTCAGGGCGATGGATCGCCAGGGCCCGCAGCAGATGCCAGTCGGAGAGCGCGTCGAAGGGGCTGTGATAGTCGTCGTCGTCGAGACGGCGTGCCAGTTCCGCCATCGAGGCTTCGTCGAAGGCGGAGAGCTGCTCGGGGGTGATCGACGCGGTCATGACGACGGGTGCCGTGGCGGATGGCTTGGGGATAATGGAGGCCTCCGAGGATGACCTCGGGGCCGGGGAATTAGCTCAGCTGGTAGAGCGCTGCGATCGCACCGCAGAGGTCAGGGGTTCGAGTCCCCTATTCTCCATTCACTTCAGCGA
>JBJTWP010000141.1:0-5165 GCA_046081805.1 Cyanobacteriota bacterium | reverse complement strand
TCCTCACTGATCTGCAGCTCCCGCTCGGCGGCCACCTCCTCATCCACCAGCCGAAAACTGGCCACGATGCCGTCCAGCTCGCCCTGTCCGTCGCGATAGGGGGCGGCGTGGGTCTCGATCCAGTGAATGGAGCCGTCCCTGGCCCGCACCTGGTCGCGGGCCAGGGTCACCTCCCGTCCCCACTTGAGCGTCTGCCAGTTGGCGCGGTATTGCACCGTCTTGCCGCGGTGCACCAGAAATTCGGTACCGACCCGGCCCTCCCACTCCTGCGGCAACCAGCCGAGGGTCGGGGTGAGCGATGGCGACACCCAGAGAATGCGCCCGTCATTGGCGAGCCGGAACACCACATCGCTGGAGTTTTCGGCCAGCAGCCGGAAATGTTCCTCCGAGGCCGCCAGCCGTTCCCGGGCCTGGTGCAGCTCGGTGATCTCGGTGGAGAAGCCGATCAGGCAATCCGCCTGCCCCGGACACCGATAGATCATCTTCTCCGCGAGAAAAATGCGTTCCCTGCCCGTGGCATCGGGCAGGCGCTCCTCGCCGCGCCAGGCACGCCCCTCCTGCAGCACCTGGGCATCGAGGCGGCGGATCAACTCCCCACTCTCGGCTCCGAGCAGGTCGGTGTCGGTGCGGCCGATGACATCCCCGCCAGCGGCACTCAGCAGGTTGGCGGTGCTGGGATTGGCATACAGGTATCGCCCCTCGGCATCCTTCATGTAAACGAGGGCATCAATGTGCGTGAGCACCGTATTGAGCAGGGTGCGCTCCCGATCGAGTTGCTCCAGTGCCTCCTGCTGTCGGGTGATGTCGATCAGCACCCCCTCCCAGACGGTGCTGCCATCGGCCAGCTGCCGCGGCACGGATTCGGCGCTGACCCAGCGCACCTCCCCGTTCACGAGCAGCCGGCACTGGCCCTGGAATGGCCGTTTGTGGGCGAAGGTTTCGGCATTCAGCCGCACCCAGGCGTCATGGTCGTCAGGGTGAACGCAGGCAAAGACCGCGACTGGATCGGTGGCGGCCTCCTCCCGTTGGAGCCCGCAGATCTCCAGGAAGCGATCGCTCATGAAGGCGAAGGAAGCCATCCCCCCAGCCGGAGGCAGCACCATCGTGTAAGTGCCCACGGGGATGGCTTCCGTGATCGCCAGGGCGGTGTCGGCCAAGCTGGGATCCGTTCCTGCAACACCGGCCGCGCTGGCCTGCTCCGCACTGGCCTGCTCAGCGCTGGCCTGGCGCGTGCTGGCCTGCGGGGTGGTGGCGATCCACTGGGTCAACGGGTGATCCCTGGGCGGGCGCCACAGGCGCTGCCCCCAGAGATTACGGGCAACGTGTCCCCCTCGACTAGAGCAAGAACGGGCCGGAGCGGCTGCAGGCGCAGAGGAAAGCCGTCACCTGGTCGGGCCAGTGCACCACCACCAGCAGCTCGCGGGGCTCGCGACCGAAGCCCTGCTGGGACAGCGCAGCGAACTCCACCAGGTTGTCGTGGCTGATCAGGGCGTTGCTCTTCTGGCTCAACCGCCAGGCCCCTTCGAAGGCCTCACCCTCCTCCCGCCGGCACTGGGCCAGGGCCGCCCCGTGGGCCATGCCGCCGCGCCGCAGCCGGAGGAAGCCATCCAGCTCGATCGGCAGGTGCTCCAGCCGATCCCCCAGCTGTCCCACCGCCAGACGCTCCACGCCAGCCCAGCTGGACTCGGTGGGACTGCCGACCCCCAGGCTGGGGGCGCCAGGGCCAGGAGCGGCCCGGATCAGGACGCAGGGGGCCTGCAGGCTCCAGCTCGCCGCCTCGATCAGCTCGCGAGCTGCCGGGATCAACGCCTCCCGGTGGCACTCCACCAGCTCGGCATGGCGGGTGCGCAGCTGCTGCTCTCGCCTGCGGTCCATGGGCTGATCAGGGCAAGGGCACGGCCGCCATCCTCAGGCCCAGCCGCTCGCCGGGCACCGGCTCGATCAGCTCCACCCCAGCCGGCAGGCCCTGGGCCGCCGCCCGGGGGGAATCCTTCTGCCACAGCGCCATGGTGAGCAGCCCCTCGAAGCGGATGTCGCCGCCGGCGGTGCTGGCCAGCACCGTGGCCGGCTGGAAGCGCTCCACGAGCTCGGGCAGCACCGTGCTTCCGCGCACGAAGGCACCGGCCAGCGGCAGCCCCAGATCCACCACCGGTGTGATCACCGCATCGAGGCGCTCGGCCGGCACCTGGCTGGCCGGCGCCAGATAGCCATGGGGTTCGATGTAGAGGCGGCCGCCGGGATGGCGCAGCACATAGCCGTTCTCCACCTGGGGCACCGGCGCCCCAGGGGTGGCCTCGATCGCCAGATCCGCCACCCGCGTGGTCTCCCCGGGAGCCAGGGGCGTGATGGCGCGGAAGCCGAGCTGGGCCACCACCCCTGCCGCGGAAGCCGATCCCACCACCGGAATCGTGCGGGGCAGCAGCTCCAGGGTGGGGGGATGGGCATGGTCGGGCAAGCCCTGGCTGAGCAGCAGCAGGTCGATCGCCTCGGGCACCGGCCAGGGCCGGGAGAGGCGGCCGGTGAAGAACCAGTCGCCCGGCAGGAAGCGCAGCTCCCCCACCAGCCAGGGATCCAGCAGCACCCGCAGCGGAGGCTCACCAGCGGCCTCGAACTCCAGCAGCCAGCCATTGGCGCCGTAATACGTGGCGTGCAGGGCCATGGACGCAGAGCGGCACGCCGCGGACCCTAAGCCGGCTGAAGCTGGGGCGGGGCCGGCGGGGCCTGCTGCGGGGCCCGGGCGGGCAGCGCCCGCCATTGCCAGAACAGCACGGCGTGGGCGAGACCCCGCCCCAGGCTGAGCACCGCCAGCCCGATGCAAAGGGGGCAATGGAGCAGGCTCATCACAGCGGGGCCGGGGCTCTCCAACCTGGCAGGAATCCGCCGGCGCTGCCCCCCATGACACCTGCTGGAATACCGCAAAGAGGTGGCACCGGTGCTGCGGCTGAGCGAGCTGAAACTGCCCCTGGATCACAGCGACGCCGAACTGGAGGCAGCCGTGATCCAGCGATTGCGGTTGCGGCCGGGCCAGCTGCGTGGCCACCGGTTGGTGAAACGCAGTGTCGATGCCCGCCGGAAACCAGCTGTGGCGCTGGTGTACTGCCTGGATCTCGACCTCGACCCCGCCGCCGAACGGCTGCTGCTGGCCAGGGCCAAGGCTGACCCCCAACTGCGCCCCGTCCCCGATGAGCGCTACCGCCCTGTGCTGGAGCCGGGCCAGGCCGCCAGCTCCGCTGAGCGGCCGGTGGTGGTGGGGGCGGGGCCCTGCGGCTACTTCGCCGCCCTGCTGCTGGCCCAGATGGGGCTGCGCCCCCTGCTGCTGGAGCGGGGCCAGCCGGTGAAGCAGCGCACCGCCGACACCTTCGGCTTCTGGAAGGGCACCCTGCCGTTCAACCCTGAATCCAATGCCCAGTTCGGGGAGGGGGGAGCCGGCACCTTCTCCGACGGCAAGCTTTACAGCCAGGTGAGTGAACCCCGCGCCTACTGCCTCAAGGTGCTGGAGGAGCTGGTGAATGCCGGTGCCAGCCCGGAGATCCTCACCCTGCACCGGCCCCACATCGGCACCTTCAAACTGGCCACCGTGGTGCGGGGCCTGCGGGCCCGGATCGAGGCCCTGGGCGGTGAGGTGCGCTTCGGAGCGCGTCTGGAGGCGCTGGAGCTCGATCCAGCCAACCGCCAGGTGCGGGGTGTGGTGCTGGCCGGAGGCGACCACATCGCCGCCCACCAGGTAGTGCTGGCCGTGGGCCATTCCGCCCGTGACACCTTCGCCAGGCTCCAGGCCCAGGGGGTGGCCATGCAACCCAAGCCCTTCGCCATGGGCGTGCGGATCGAGCACCCCCAGGAGCTGATCAACCGGGCCCGCTACGGCGCATCGGCCGGCCATCCCCGCCTGGGAGCCGCCGAATACAAGCTGGTGCACCACTGCCAGGGGGAAGGGCTGGTCGGGCGGGATGTGTACAGCTTCTGCATGTGCCCCGGAGGTCTGGTGGTGGGTGCCACCTCAGAGCCGGGGCGGGTGGTGACCAACGGCATGAGTCAGCACAGCCGCAACGAGCGCAATGCCAACAGCGGCCTTGTGGTGACCGTCACCGCTGACGATCTGGAGCCCTATGGCGACTGTCCCGCCGACCCGCTGGCGGGGGTGGCCTTCCAGCGTCACTGGGAGGAGCGGGCCTTTGTGGCAGGCGGGGGAAACTTCCGGGCCCCGGTGCAATTCGTGGGGGATTTTCTGGCGGGCCGAGCCTCCTTGGCCCCTGGCCCACCATCGCCAGAGCCGCCGCGCACGGACCAGGCAGCGACGGACCAGGCAGCGACGGACCGTGCAGCGACGGACCGTGCTGCGGCAGTCATGCCCTCCTACCAGCCTGGGGTGAGCTACGGCTCCCTTGAGCTCTGCCTCCCCCCCGTCGTGCTGGCGGCCCTGCGCGAAGCCCTACCCGCCTTTGAGCGACGGATTCCGGGATTCATCGGCCCCGGTGTCCTGCTCACCGGGGTGGAAACCCGCACCTCGTCGCCCCTGCGGATCCCACGCGATGGGAACACCCTGGAATCTGTGAATACCCCAGGGCTGTTTCCTGGTGGGGAAGGCGCCGGCTACGCGGGAGGGATTCTGTCGGCGTCCATCGATGGCATCAAGCTGGCCGAGCAGGTGGCGCGACGGATCCCTCCTGATCACCTACGGATCACTCATCCTCGTCTTCAGCACCGAGGGGCACCAGGCGGATCAGCTTGCGGCCCAGCTTGATTTCAAACTCGTCGCCGGGCTTGAGATCGAGCATCGCCGTATAGGCGCGGCCCACCATGAGGTTGCCGTTAAACTGCACTTTAGTGAGAAAGCTCAGTTTGCGGCCGCCCTTGCCGGTCTTGGTGCTGCCACCGAAGTCGACACCCTTGGCATTGAGCAGGGCTTCGTAGAAAGCGGTGAAGTTCAGGCGCTCAGTGCCGTCCTTCTTGGTCGAGACGTAGCCACAGCCCCGGACCAAGTCAGACTTGCTGACATCGCCCAACTCCTTGACCTTGGCGAGCAGTTCGGTTCCGATGAGCATCGAGAAGTGCTATGCAACCCATGCATTATTGCTGTTCAAGGGAACTTCCGCAAGTCGACTGACGCCAGAACCATGAGCTTGCATCTGGTGTGGTTTCGGCGTGACCTGCGAGTTTGCGACCAT
>JBJTWP010000140.1:0-4144 GCA_046081805.1 Cyanobacteriota bacterium | reverse complement strand
GACTCCCACACCTCCACCCACGGCGCCTTCGGCGCCATCGCCTTCGGCATCGGCACCAGCCAGGTGCGCGATGTGCTGGCCAGCCAGAGCCTGGCGATGAACAAGCTCAAGGTGCGCCGCATCTGGGTGGACGGCCAGCTGCAGCCGGGCGTGTTCGCCAAGGACCTGGTGTTGCACGTGATCCGCACCCTCGGGGTGAAGGGCGGCGTGGGCTACGCCTATGAGTTCGCCGGCCCGGCGATCACCGCGCTCTCGATGGAGGAGCGCATGACCCTCTGCAACATGGCGATCGAGGGCGGCGCCCGCTGCGGCTACGTGAATCCCGATCAGGTCACGTTCGATTACCTGCAGGGGCGCCCGGGGGTCCCGAGCGGCGAGGCCTGGCAGCGTGCCGTGGCCTGGTGGCGCGGGCTGGCCAGCGGCGCCGAGGCGCTGTTCGACGACGAGGTGCGCTTCGATGCGGTCGCCATTGCCCCCACCGTCACCTGGGGCATCACCCCGGGTCAGGGCATCGGCGTGGATGAGTCGGTGCCCACCCTGGAGCAGACCGAGCCCGACGAGCGCCCCCTCGCCGAGGAGGCCTATCGCTACATGGATCTGCAGCCGGGCCAGGCGATCGCCGGAACGCCCGTCGACGTGTGCTTCATCGGCAGCTGCACCAATGGGCGACTGAGCGATCTGCAGGCCGCGGCGGCCGTGGCCAGGGGCCGGCAGGTGGCGCCGGGGATCAAGGCCTTCGTGGTGCCGGGCAGCGAACAGGTGGCCGCTGCCGCCGAGGCGGAGGGGCTCGATCAGCTGTTCGCCGCCGCCGGTTTCGAGTGGCGCGAGCCCGGCTGCTCGATGTGCCTGGCCATGAACCCCGACCGCCTGGAGGGTCGTCAGATCAGCGCCAGCTCCTCCAACCGCAACTTCAAGGGCCGCCAGGGTTCCGCCACGGGTCGCACCCTGCTGATGAGTCCGGCCATGGTGGCCGCCGCCGCCGTCACCGGCCGCGTCACCGATGTGCGTGAACTCCTCAACGCCTGACCGTCTTCCGCCAGATCTGCCCGAACGCCATGACGTCAGCACCTTTCCCCCAGGGCCCGATCACCCGGGTGAGCGGCACCCCCGTGGTGGTCCGTGGCGACGACATCGACACGGATCGGATCATTCCGGCCCGCTTCCTCCGCTGCGTCACCTTTGAGGCCCTCGGACCTGCGGCCTTCGCCGATGACCGGGCCGAACTGGCGAACGACCCGGCCGGTGCCCATCCCTTTGATCGCCCGGAGCACCAAGGGGCTTCGATCCTGCTGGTGAACCGCAACTTCGGCTGTGGCTCCAGCCGTGAACACGCACCCCAGGCCCTGATGCGCTGGGGTATTCGGGCCGTGGTGGGCGAGAGCTTTGCCGAGATCTTCTTCGGCAATTGCCTGGCCCTGGGCCTCCCCTGCGCCGCCGCTGATCACGACACCATGCTGGCGATTCAGGCGGTGGCAGAGGCGAATCCCGGGGCTCCTGTCTCGTTGGAGCTGGCCTCCTGTCGCCTGAGCGCGGGCGGCGAAACCTGGCAGCTGGGCCTGGCCGCCGGTCCTCGCCAGATGCTGCTGAGTGGCCAGTGGGATGCCACCGGCCAGCTGCTTGCCCAGGACGAGGCCCTGGCGGCAACCGCCGCCCGTCTCCCCTACCTGAATGCCTTTGCCTGAATGTCCCTCGCCTGAATAGCCCCTGTCGGAAGACTGGCGAATCAGAACAGCCGTCGCTGCGGACCGGGTCTGCCGCTGTAGGGCACGAAGGGCGTGCCTGTGCCCTTGAAGTTGAAGTCGTTGAGGCGAATCCTGATGCCACCGAGCCCCTCGTAGGGGCTGTAAAACACACCGATGTCATAGCTGCGGCGCTGCCAGCGAAACTCCAGATAGGAATTGGTGACGCTGCCGTAGAACCCGGAATTCGGGTCCACATTATAGCCGATACCACCGCTGAACACCAGGGGACCCACCAGCTGCTGGGTCAAGCCCACATTGATTGTGCCCAGATCCACAGCGCGATCGAAGCTGAACTCGCTCACGCCCTGGCGCAGGGTGCCGCTGCCGGTGACGGTCAGTTCGGTGAAGTCGAAGAATGGCTTGCTGAAGTGCCCCAGGGTGAGTGTGGGGCCACCGGAAAGCGTGATGGTGTTCTGGTTGGTGCCGTTGCCGAAGTAGGCCAGCTCGGTGGTCACATTGGCGTTGATGCGCAGTCCCGGCACGATCGGGACGGGTGAGTAGGCCAGGGCCTGCTGGGGAGTCGCTGCCAGCGGCCTGCCGGTCCAGAGTGGCAGTGATCCATTCACAGAGGCGATCAGATTGCCCCGCCACAGATCAATCAGATTCGTGGTATTAAACTCATTGCCCTGGTAATTTCCCAGGCCGATGCGCCAGAAATAATTGCTTGACAATTGGCCCCAGTTGGGCAGATTACCGGCGTCATCCAGGGAGATGCCGTAGGCCGAATAGACGTCCTGTTCTCCCAGGGATCCATTCCATGCCCGGTAGCGGTAAGCCCCGAACAGCCGCAGCGTGCTCTCTCCCAGCAGCGGCAGCGTCACTGGCCGGCTCATGTCCCCCCAGCTGCGGGTGGCATTGGCCAGGTTGGACGGGTTGAATGAAGAGATTTCCAGGTTGGTTTCGCTGCGGAAGCCGGCAATCGGTGTCTGAAGCTTGGCCACCAGGCCGAAGAGATCGCCCGCCGTGTTGGGCTGGGAACCCGGTGGATCCCCGGCAGACTGACCAGGCAGGGGGTAGCTGTTGGTAAAGCCATTGATGGCCCGCTGCATCATGAACTGGGGCTGCAGGTCCAGTTGGCCAGTCCCTCCGAAGCGGATTGGTTGGAGCTTGTAGCCGATAAAGAAGCCGTCTCGGTCTGTCTTGTCCTGGCCAAGCACAACACGGTTGTCCACATCTTCCTTCTTTCTGATCCGGGTCTGGCGGGTGACGGGAATCGGCAGGCGTTCATCCAGGATCAATCGATTGCGCCGCGCCTTGATCACGGTGTCGCCGTTCGGCCTGATCGTCGCCACCACGCCCTCCGAATTGAGCCAGGACTGGGCGGGTGTGAAGGGGTCGTTGGTGAAGGCAGCTCGGTCGGCCTGCAAGGTGCCGGGGCTGAGGCTCATCCGCTTGGCCTGAAAGCGCCAGCGACTCACGGTGCCCTTCACCAGCTCCGCGTTGCCTGCGGTGGTGAGTGATTGCAGCTGAACCGGCCGGACCGTGCCGTACTGATTCACGGCATCAGGCGTGGTCAGCTGGCTTGGAAACCCGAAGCGTCGCTCCACCTTCAAGCTGCCCTGGTAGCTCACCTCATTCACCCGCTGGTCGATGCCAGTGGTGATTTGGAGTCGTGCCTGCTCCTGTTGCCGGGCCTGCTGCCAGGCATTGCCACGGCCAGACGCCGCCGGACTGCGGGCGTCGCCGGGCCCAGGTTGGGAGACGGTGTCGGGCGCTGGGGTTGGCAGCGCGCCCTGCCGCTCGGCCCTGCCGCTGGCCACCGCGTCCAGCTGCTCATGGAGGCTGAGGCGAGGCTGCAGGCTGTCTGGCGTGGTGCCTGGACATCCGAGGGCAGGCGGCATGGCCGCGATCACCCGATTCGGTGGCGTTGTCTGGCCCCAGCGGTAGCGCAGGCCGAGCAGATAGCCGTTGCTGCCTTCGCTGACGCCGTTGTAGGTGCCGTAGGCGCCGGAGCGGTGATGAATGCGCCCCACCACGGACCACTGGGGATCCACCAAGGCTTCAATCTCGAAGGCCAGATAGTTGAGTAATCTGGCGTAGCGCTGCCGGTAGGTCTGCTCATAGAAGCTGACATCGGTGGTAACGCTGACACCCTCCACCAGGAACAGGTTCAACCAGGGCCGTAGCCAGATCCGCAGACCCAGGCCAAGGGTGCCCTCACCGAAGGATTGGGCCGGCACGATGTCGTTCGGCACGGCCTGGTTGAACGAACCACCGGGCTGGGCGCGAGCGATGTGACCCAGCAGGTTGAGATCGGTTTCGATCGTGAAGGGCCCGCCATCCAGCACGCGGCGTTGAAGATTGAGACCAGTGAGGTATTCGGGTCGCCAGTTGCCCTGGAACGTGAAGGTGTCGCCAAAGCTCGCACTCACCATCTGGCCGGCCCAGGCCGTGGCCGCCCA
>JBJTWP010000139.1:0-4269 GCA_046081805.1 Cyanobacteriota bacterium | reverse complement strand
GGGCATGGAAGTGATGCACGAGCGCAATGCCCATAACTTCCCGCTGGACCTGGCTGCTGCTGCAGCGACCCCGGTGGCACTGACCGCCCCGGCGATCGGCTGAGGCTGAAGCCTGAGCCTGAGGCTGAGGCTGAGCATGGTTGAGCCATGGTCTAAGGGCTAGGACTTGACCAACTTGGCTTGACTGCCTGGATCTGTACTGACTGGGTCCAAGCTCTTGTGCTCCAGTGATTAGACGGAATCCCAAGCCTCCGCCCCGGCGGGGGCTTTTTGCTGGAACGTGCCTGTGATCCTTGATCGTTGAAGTGTGATCGCCCGGCTGTCCAGGCCGATGGCCAGCGACCTGAGGCATCCGACACCTCCCTGCCTGGGGCCGGCCGGCCTCCAGTTGAGTGCATCCACTCATCGACACTGTCGCTGGCGCGCCTAGCCTCGGTTTAGTCGCAGGTAACCGCCATGGCCCTATCCAGCACCCCTGAACTGCGCAGACACTCCCCGATGGAGCGGCTGGTGGCCATCGGTCGCTGGCTGTTCGGTGGAGCGGCTTCCGGCCTTGGATTCCGCGCCCCCCAAGATCAACCAAGCCCGCCGATGATCGGATCTCAGTCCTTCAGCGGGGTGATCAGCCGGCGGCGGCGCGGGCTCGGGCGCCACTGGGACGACTGAACGGGGACGACTGAACGTCTCATCCTGGCGGCAGCAACGATGGGATCGGGATCGAGACCCCCTTCTCCGGTTGAGCATCACCCAGGCAATAGGGTCTGGGTGATGCTCACTCAGTCTGGGTGATGCCCCGGCCTGAGCGATGACCCGGCCTGGGTAACGACAAGGCTTGGGGGACAGCTCGGATTGGGAAACAACATGGCCTGGGGAACAACAGGGCTTGGATGACAGCAGAGCCGGATCACCCCTTTGAGACCATGGGACATCGACCCTCACACGCCTGCCGTGCCCGCCTTCGCAGCCGCTGATGCGGCCCTACCCAAGACCTACGACCAAGTCGGCACCGAAGCCCGCTGGCAGCAGGCCTGGGAACAGCGCGGCGCCTTCCACCCTGACCCGAGCGCTCCCGGTGAACCGTTCGCGGTGGTGATCCCGCCGCCGAATGTGACGGGCAGCCTGCACATGGGCCATGCCTTCAACACCGCCCTGATCGACACAATCGTGCGCTTCCAGCGGCTGATGGGTCGCAATGTGCTCTGCCTGCCGGGCACGGATCACGCTTCGATCGCGGTGCAGACAATCCTCGAGAAGCAGCTCAAGGCGGAGGGCGCCAGCAGGGATGACCTGGGCCGCGATGCCTTTCTGGAGCGGGCTTGGGCCTGGAAGGCCGCCAGCGGCGGCACGATCGTGGGCCAGCTGCGGCGCCTGGGCTACTCAGTGGACTGGATGCGCGAGCGCTTCACCCTCGATCCTGGGCTCAACCGGTCGGTGGTGGAGGCCTTTGTACGCCTGCATGAGCAGGGTCTGGTGTACCGGGGCGAATACCTGGTGAACTGGTGCCCCGCCTCCGGGTCGGCGGTGAGCGATCTGGAGGTGGAGATGAAGGAGGTGGAGGGCCACCTGTGGCATCTGCGCTATCCGCTCATGCCGCTGCCAGGGGATGAACCCGCTGGCATTGGCAGCCACCCCCTCGACCACCTCGTGGTGGCCACCACCCGCCCCGAAACCATGCTCGGGGACACCGCCGTGGCGGTGAATCCTCACGATCCGCGCTACGCGGGCCTGGTGGGTCGCACGATCGAGCTGCCGCTGGCGGGCCGCCGGATCCCGATCGTGGCCGATGAACACGTGGATCCGGCCTTCGGCACCGGCTGCGTCAAGGTGACCCCCGCCCACGACCCGAACGATTTCGCCATCGGTGCCCGCCACGGCCTGCCGCAGATCACGGTGATGGCCAAGGACGGCACGATGAACGAGGCGGCTGGCCCCTTCGCTGGACTGGATCGCTTTGAGGCCCGCAAGGCGGTGGTGACGGCGATGGAGACCCAGGGGCTGCTGGTGAAGACCGAGCCCCATCGCCACAGTGTGCCGTTCTCAGACCGGGGCAAGGTGCCGGTGGAGCCGCTGCTCTCCACCCAGTGGTTCGTGCGGGCCGAACCCCTGGCGGCCCGCTGCCGCGAGGCCCTCGATAAGCCCGCCGGCCCCGAGCCGCGGTTCGTGCCTGAGCGCTGGAGCAAGGTGTACCGCGACTGGCTCACCGACATCCGAGACTGGTGCATCAGCCGCCAGCTCTGGTGGGGCCATCGCATCCCCGCCTGGTTTGTGGTGAGTGAGACGGGCGGCATGATCACCGAGGCCACGCCCTATGTGGTGGCCCGCAGCGAGGCGGAGGCCTGGACGAAGGCGGAGGCGGACCATGGCGCTGCGGCACGGGCGGCGGGGCGGCCCCTGCAGCTGGAGCAGGATCCGGACGTGCTCGACACCTGGTTCTCAAGTGGTCTCTGGCCCTTCTCCACCCTCGGCTGGCCGGGGGAGGCCGGCGAGGAGCCCGTCGATCTGGCCACCTGGTATCCCACCAGCGTGCTGGTGACAGGCTTCGACATCATTTTCTTCTGGGTGGCGCGGATGACGATGATGGCCGGCGCCTTTCTGCAGGAGCAGGGGCCGGACGGTCTCGATGTGCCGCTGGGGGGGCGAGACACCTGGATCCCTTTCCGCGACGTGTACATCCATGGCCTGGTGCGGGACGAGAACAATCGCAAGATGAGCAAATCGGCGGGCAATGGTATCGACCCGCTGCTGCTGATCGACCGCTACGGCGCCGACGCCCTGCGCTTCGCCCTGGTGCGCGAGGTGGCCGGTGCGGGGCAGGACATCCGCCTCGACTACGACCGCAGGACCGACACCTCCGCCACGGTGGAGGCGTCGCGCAACTTTGCCAACAAGCTCTGGAACGCTACCCGCTTCGCGTTGATGAATCTGGGGGGGGAGACACCGGCGAGTCTGGGGGCGCCCGTGGCTGCCGAACTGGAGAGTGAAGACCGCTGGATCCTCTCTCGTCTTGCCCGCACGGCAGATCAGGCAGCCGAGTTCTACGGCAGCTACAGGCTGGGGGAGGCGGCAAAACTGCTCTATGAGTTTGCCTGGAACGATCTCTGCGATCAGTACATCGAGTGGGCCAAGCCACGACTGGCAGGCGAAGACGCCACCGCCCGCACTCCAGCGAGGCGGGTGCTGGCCAACAGTCTCGAGGCACTGCTGGTGATGCTTCATCCACTGATGCCTCATCTCACTGAGGAGCTCTGGCACGCGCTGACCGGCTCAGCGCCGGACACCTTCCTGGCACTCCAGGCCTGGCCAAAGACGAAGCAGGGATGGATCGACGACAGCTACGAGCAGGCCTTTCAGTTCGGGATCGACTCGGTGCGGGGGTTGCGCAACCTGCGCGCACTCTCTGGTGTCAAGCCCTCTGAACGGCTACCGGTGGGTATTCACAGCGGTATGCCTGAGCGACAGGCTTTTTTGGAGGCGAACCAGGGGAAGATCCTGCGCCTGGTTGGGGGGAGCACGATGAGGCTTGAACCAAAGCCAGCCGCCGGGCAGTTGCTGGGCATCGTTGATAGTGACGCCCAGGTTGGCATCACCGTGCCTCAGCAGAGCTTGGCTGCTTTCCGGAGACGTTTAGAGAATGACTTGGAAAAAGTGGAAAAGCAGATCAAGGGCCTAGCCAATCGCCTCGCCAACCCCAACTTCGCCGGCAAGGCGCCGCCGGAGGTGGTGGCCGAGTGCCGGGCCAACCTGGCGGAGGCCGAGGCCCAGGCGGAACTGACGCGAAAGCGTCTGGCCGATCTGGGGTGAGCTCAGCCTCCAGGCTTGTCCGGCTCAGCTGCGGTTGGCGTTCCGGTTCCCCATGGGTGGTGATGACCCGAAACTCGGCGTGATTCCCGAGCCCCAGACGGGTGGGCGCGCTCCTGCCTGTCTGTCGACTTGCCTGCCTGTCTGGGTCTGGCTTGATCATGCTGGAACAGTTGCCCGATCGATATGGAAAATCCCTTCAAGGAACACCATGGAATCACGGATGATTCGGCTGCGGCACCGGGTTCTGGAGCCAGGTACCCAAAACGGTCTTTTCGTAAGCGAAGGCAAGGCCACCAGCGCTCCGGCTTGGCCTGAACTGAATCTGACTTGTCCGTTGAGCCAGAGGTTGGTGATGAGGATGCAATTCAGCCTGATCCAAAAACAGTGGATTCACCGCTCGATTCAATCCGGCATCGAGTTCGATGGCGGCGGTGCTTGGGGTATTGGCCCTGGCGTTGCGGTAAGTAG
>JBJTWP010000138.1:0-6837 GCA_046081805.1 Cyanobacteriota bacterium | reverse complement strand
GAGAGGGTGGCAGCCGGGATGCCCTGGCTCCCTGCCGCCGCCAGCTCGGCCTCGTTCAGGATCGGCGAAGCCTGATGCAGCACCGCAGCGGCAGAGGGCTCGGGGCGCAACGGCGAGCCCCGCCTGCCCAGATGCATCTCCAGGCTCATCACCAGCTTTTCGCGCAGCGGGTCGATCGGCGGATTGGTGACCTGGGCGAAGCGCTGCTTGAAGTAGTCGTAGAGCAGATGCGGCTTGCCGGAGAGCACCGCCAGGGGGATGTCATCCCCCATGCAATAGATGGGTTCCTTGCCGGCGCCGGCCATGTCCTCGATCACCAGGTCGAGGTCTTCGGCGGTGAAGCCGAAGGCGGTCTGCTTCTGGAGCAGCTCCAGATCGCCGAGCTGGCGTTCCTGATGCCAGGGCTGGGCGGCGAGGCTGCGGCGATGCTCCGCCAGCCAGGCGCCGTAGGGATGGCGGCTCGCCACCTCCTGCTTCACGTCCCAGTTGTGCAGCAGACGCCCCTGCTCCAGATCCACGGCCAGCATCTGGCCGGGGCCAAGGCGCCCCTTCTCGAGGATCCGGCTCTCCTCCAGCTCCACCACGCCGGTTTCGGACCCCATCACCACGAAGCCGTCGCTGGTGATGCAGTAGCGGGCGGGCCGCAGGCCGTTGCGATCCAGGGTGGCGCCGACGCTGCGGCCATCGGCAAACACCAGCAGCGCCGGGCCATCCCAGGGCTCCTGCGTGCAGGCGGAATACTCGTAGAAGGCCGTGATCTCCGGCTTGTCAGCCAGTTCGGGCTGGTCGCGGAAGGCTTCCGGCACCAGGGTGAGCAGGCTCTCGGTGATCGGCCGGCCGCTCCGCACCAGCAGCTCAAGGGAGGCATCGAGGTTGGCGGAGTCACTGAAGGCCGGATTCACCACTGGCCTGAGATCCGTGGCGGACTCACCCCACACCGCATCGAGGTTGGCCTCCGAGGCCCGGGCCCAGTTGAGGTTGCCCAGCAGGGTGTTGATCTCGCCGTTGTGACCCAGCAGCCGCATCGGCTGGGCCAGGGGCCAGCGGGGCAGGGTATTGGTGCTGAAGCGGCGGTGGTACACCGCGAAGCTCACCGCGAAGCGCCCATCGCGCAGGTCGCCGTAGAAGGCGGCGAGCACCTCGGATCGCACCATGCCCTTGTAAACCAGGGTCCGGCCGCTCAGCGAGGCGAAGTAGAGGTCGGAAGGACCAGGGCCCCAGGCCTCCCGGGCGCGATCGCCGCAGCGCCGCCGCAGCCGGAACAGCAACGACTCGAGGGCATCGCCGCCCTCGTTGCCGGCCAGCAGCCACTGCTCGATCACCGGAGCCGTGGAGCGGGCCATCGGGCCGAGCACGGCAGAATCCACAGGCACCACGCGCCAGCCCAGGCTGCGCAGCCCCAGCTTTTCGGCCTCCTCGGCGCAGAACTGCCTGGCCTGGTCGCGCCTGGCGGAATCTGGGGGCAGAAACACCATGCCCAGGCCGCGCCCCCCCCCGGCCGCGGCCGCCACCTCCGGCCAGACAGCTTCCAGGAAGCTCCACGGAATGCCGCACAGCACGCCGGCACCGTCGCCGGAATCGCCGTCGCCGCCGCAGCCGCCCCGGTGCTCCATGCAGCCCAGGCCCCGCAGGGCCTGATGCAGCACCCAATGGCTGGCCTCACCCTTCAGGGAGGCCAGAAAGCCCACGCCACAGGCATCCTTTTCGCCGGCCACAGCCGCAGGAGCTGGGCTGTCGCAATGGGGCCAGGCAGGACGGAAGGGATGGGGCATGACCCGGAGATCTGACACGGATGCTGGCGCTGGGGCCCACCCGCGGGTGGCGCCAACAACAGAGCCACGGATCCTAGGGATTGACATCTCGTTGTTCTGTTCAGAGCTAGCGTTTGTGGCACCGACAGATCCCGATGGCCGGGGCCCCGTCTCTCCTCGCCCTGATGGCCCCGGGGCTGCTGCTGGCCCAGGCCACCCCCCTTCGGCCTGGCTCACCCCCGCCACCAACCGCCGTCGAGGCCAGCTCCTTCAACCGCCCGGAGCAGCTGGGCCGGGTGGTGGTGATCCATGGTGAGCCGCAGCAAGCCCGTTGGTTATGGGTGGGCGGGGATCCCCAGACCCCGACAGAGCTGTGGCTGCCCCTCGAAATCCTGCAGAACCAGCTCGGCGTCACCAGCCGCAGCCGTCCGGACGGATCTCTCGACCTGGAGTGGTTCGGCGCCACCGTGACGGTGCCGCCCGAGCGCCTGCGGAGCCTGGCCGATGAAGTGGCCGTGAACGTGCTCACGCTGCTCCAGCCCGCGGGGGTGCGGCTCCAACGGCAGGGCGAGCGCCTGCTGCTGGACCACCCCGGCAGCCGTCTGCTCCGGGTGCGCAGCGGCAGTGGCGGCCAGCGGCTGGTGCTCGACCTCGACGGGCCAGCCCTGGTGCGCCTGGGGGACAACCGGCTGACGATGGCGGTGCGGGCCAGCCCCGATCAGCTGACCGCCCTGCAGGCCGAGGGGCTGCTGGCCAGCTCCCGTCAGAGCGGGCTGCACCTGCAGCTCACCGGCCGGCGGCCGAGCCGGGTGTTCACGCTCGGCACCCCGGCCAGGATCGTGTTGGATCTGCCGGCCGGGAGCGCCGCCAGCGACAGCGACGCGGCCCAGAGCATGGATCCGCGGTTGGTGGCCCTGCTCGACCGGGAGCTGCGCTGGGAGCGGCTGATCCGCAGTGGCGTGCGCATCAATGCGGTGCAGCTCGATCCGCGCACCAGTTCGCTGCAGCTGCGTCCCCTCACCAGCGACCGTGGCATGGAGGGACTGGGGGCCTTGACCCAGCTCGCGGGCCGCGATGGGGCCCTGGTGGCCGTGAACGGCGGCTATTTCAACCGGGTGCGGCGGCTGCCGCTTGGAGCCCTGCGGGTGGATGGGCGCTGGCTCTCCGGACCGATCCTCAACCGCGGCGTGGTGGCCTGGCAACGCGGCAGCCTGCCCCGCTTCGGGCGACTGCGCCTGGAGGAATGGGTGAACGGTGCCGATGGCCAACGGCTGCCGCTGGTGGCCCTTAACAGCGGCTACGTGCAGCGGGGCCTGAGCCGCTACACGGCTGAATGGGGTCCAACCTACCGCGCCCTCAGCGGCAACGAAACGGCCCTCCGGCTCCAGGGTGGTCGGGTGATGGAGCGGCTGGACACGGCCGTCCTGGAGTCGGGCGTCCGCCTCAACCCTGGCGACGACCTGCTGGTGGCGCGCGGGGGCGCGGTCCTGCCCTGGAACCCCGGCGACGGGCTCAGCATCACCAGCCGGCCGAGCGAGACCCTCGGCCTGGCCCCCTTCGTGGTGGGGGGAGGCCCCCTGTTGCTGCAGGACGGACAGGTGGTGATGAACGGCCCCGCCGAAGCCTTCAGCCCGGCGTTTCTGAGCCAGGGCGCTCCGCGCACCGTTGTGGCCAGCGACGGCAGCCGCGTTTGGTTGATGACCCTGCAGGGCACCAGCGCTGAGGGGCCCACCCTCAGCGAGACAGCAGCCCTGCTGCTGCAGATGGGCTTGCGAGATGCCCTCAATCTCGACGGCGGCAGCTCGACCGGCCTGGTGATGGGCGGCACCATGCCCGTGAAGGGCCGCGGCGTGGCGGGATCCGTGCACCACGGCATCGGCCTGGTGCCCTGAACCATCGACCCGGACCGCCTGTCCCTGGGCTGTCACACTCAGGCCAACGCCCGAATCCCTCAGCCATGCCGAAGGGCCCAGGTCTGCGGATCACCGCCGCCGCCGCCGCCGAACTCGGCCGTCAGGCCGCCGTGGCCGGCACCCCGGGACTGATGCACCTCGATCTGATCGAGGGCGGCTGTGAACAATGGACCATCCGCCTGCGGCCCGGCCATCTGGCCGGCACTCCCGTGGCCCGTGCCGATGGCGTCACCCTCTACGCGCCGGCGGAGCAACTGGCCCTGTTGGCTGGCCTTGGCCTTGATTATCGCGGAGACCTCAGCGGCGGCGGCTTTCTGGTGCGATCCGGCGACGGCATCCGCGCCTGTGCGTGCGGTGCAGCGTTCGGCCGGATCAGTGGGCCGCGACACCCGACACTGTAACGTGACGGATTGTCGAATTTGGTCGGGCGTCCGACCAGTGTTCTCCGACCAGATCCCGGCCCTCGATGCCCACCATTCAGCAGCTGATTCGTACTGAGCGGCAAAGTCTCAGTCGCAAGACCAAGTCGCCAGCTCTGCGCGCCTGCCCGGAGCGGCGTGGGGTCTGCACCCGCGTCTACACCTCCACCCCCAAGAAGCCGAACTCGGCCCTGCGCAAGGTGGCCCGCGTGCGCCTCACCTCGGGCTTTGAGGTCACCGCGTACATCCCTGGCATCGGCCACAACCTGCAGGAGCATTCCGTGGTGTTGATCCGCGGAGGTCGCGTCAAGGATCTTCCCGGTGTCCGCTACCACATCATCCGCGGCACGCTCGATACCGCCGGCGTGAAGGACCGTCGTCAGGCTCGCTCCAAGTACGGCGCCAAGACCCCGAAGGCCTGACGTCCCGCGTCAGCCTGCCGCTCGTCGTAGCCCCCCAGATCCCTCCGCTCTTTCCCGTCCCTCCACGGTCCCACCATGTCCCGTCGCAACGCTGCCGAGAAGCGTCCGATCCTCCCAGATCCCCAGTTCAACAGTCGTCTGGCCACGATGATGGTCGCCCGGCTGATGAAGCATGGGAAGAAATCCACCGCCCAGCGGATCCTGTCGGACGCCTTCAGCCTGATCGGCGATCGCACTGGTGGTGACCCGCTGGAGCTGTTCGAGACGGCCGTGCGCAATGCCACGCCCCTGGTGGAGGTGCGCGCTCGCCGCGTGGGTGGCGCCACCTACCAGGTGCCCATGGAAGTGCGCCAGGAGCGCGGCACGGCCATGGCGCTGCGCTGGCTGGTGAATTTCTCCCGGGCCCGCAATGGCCGGAGTATGGCCCAGAAGCTGGCTGGGGAGCTCATGGATGCTGCCAACGAGGCGGGGAGCGCCGTTCGCAAGCGCGAGGAAACCCACAAGATGGCCGAGGCCAACAAGGCTTTTGCCCACTACCGCTACTGATCAGCGGACGATCGGACCGGAGCTTCGGGCAGCTCCCGTCCTGCCGTGACAGCACGACAACGCCGATCGGTAGAATGACGCCCACTTTTTTGTAGACCCCTCCGGAGACATCCCCCGTGGCCCGCGCCTTTCCACTGGAACGCGTCAGAAATATCGGTATTGCTGCCCACATTGACGCCGGCAAAACCACCACCACCGAGCGGATCCTGTTCTATTCAGGTGTGGTGCACAAAATCGGTGAGGTGCATGACGGTGCAGCCGTCACCGATTGGATGGCCCAGGAGCGGGAGCGGGGGATCACCATCACCGCAGCCGCCATCTCCACCAGTTGGCGCGATCACCGCATCAACATCATCGATACCCCCGGCCACGTGGACTTCACCATCGAGGTGGAGCGTTCCATGCGGGTGCTCGACGGTGTGATCGCCGTGTTCTGCGCTGTCGGAGGCGTCCAGCCCCAGTCCGAAACCGTATGGCGCCAAGCGGATCGCTACAACGTGCCCCGCATGGTGTTCGTCAACAAGATGGACCGCACCGGCGCTGACTTCCTCAAGGTCTACGGCCAGATCAAGGATCGCCTCAAGGCCAACGCAGTACCCATTCAGCTGCCGATCGGTGCTGAGGGTGAACTGAGCGGCATCGTTGACCTCGTACAGAACAAGGCCTTCATTTATAAGGACGAACTCGGCAAGGACATCGAGGAGACAGATATTCCCGAATCGCTCCAGGAACTGGCCGCCGAGTGGCGCGCCAAGCTGATGGAATCGGTGGCTGAAACCGATGAGGATCTGGTTGAGATCTTCCTGGAGAATGGCGAACTTACCGAAGCGCAGTTGCGCAAGGGTATTCGGGAAGGGGTGCTCAAGCACGGCCTTGTGCCAATGCTCTGTGGTTCTGCCTTCAAGAACAAAGGCGTCCAGTTGCTTCTGGACGCTGTGGTGGACTATCTACCCGCCCCGGTAGACATCCCTCCGATCCAAGGGGTGCTCCCCGACGGCAACGAGGCCCTGCGCCCCGCCGACGACAGCGCACCCTTTAGCGCCCTAGCCTTCAAAGTGATGGCCGATCCCTTCGGCAAGCTCACCTTTGTGCGCATCTACTCTGGTGTGCTGCAGAAGGGCAGCTACGTGCTCAACTCCACCAAGGATAAGAAGGAGCGCATCTCCCGGCTGATCGTGCTGAAAGCCGATGACCGTGAGGAGGTGGATGAACTGCGCGCCGGTGACCTGGGAGCCGTTCTCGGCCTCAAGGACACCACCACCTGCGACACCCTCTGCACCGACAGCGAACCGATCATTCTGGAATCGCTGTTCATCCCCGAGCCCGTGATCTCGGTGGCCGTGGAGCCCAAGACCAAGGGCGACATGGACAAACTGTCCAAGGCACTCCAGTCTCTCTCTGAAGAAGATCCCACCTTCCGGGTCTCCACTGATCCGGAAACCAACCAGACGGTGATCGCCGGCATGGGTGAACTTCATCTGGAAATCCTAGTCGACCGCATGCTGCGGGAGTTCAAGGTGGAAGCCAATATCGGCGCCCCCCAGGTTTCGTATCGCGAAACCATTCGGGGCAGGGCCAAAGGAGAGGGCAAATTCGCACGCCAAACCGGTGGCAAAGGCCAGTACGGCCACGTGGTGATCGAGATGGAGCCCGGTGAGCCGGGTTCAGGGTTTGAATTCGTCAACAAGATTGTTGGCGGCATCGTGCCCAAGGAATACATTGGTCCAGCCGAAGCTGGCATGAAGTTCACCCATGCCGGCGATCACCGTCTGGTTGGTTTCCGGAT
>JBJTWP010000137.1:0-6558 GCA_046081805.1 Cyanobacteriota bacterium | reverse complement strand
CCGCATCGCCGAATAACACACAGGTGCGGCGATCGTCCCAGTCCACCCAGCGGCTGAGCTGGTCGGCCCCAATCACCAGGGCGCGCCCCATGGCCCCGGTGGCCAGGTATTGCGCGGCGGTGATCAGGGCGAACAGAAAGCCGCTGCAGGCGGCGGTGAGGTCAAAGGCCACGGCGCGGTCGGCGCCGATGGCGGCCTGCACCCGTGGGGCGGTGCCGAACAGGTCGTCAGGGCTGGAGGTGGCCAGGAGGATCAGATCCACCTCGTCGGCCTGCCAGCCGGCATGGGACAGGGCAGCGGCAGCGGCGCGGGCGGCCAGCACCGTGAGCGGTTCGTCGGGGCCGCTCACCCGTCGGGCGCCAATGCCGGTCCTGCTGCGGATCCAGGCGTCGTCCGTGTCCACCCGTTCGCTCAGCTGGTCATTGCTTACGTGCGCCGCCGGCACGGCGCTGCCACAGCCAACCAGAGCAATGCCGTGCACCACGCCGTGCGACACAGGGACCGGGCCACAGTGGGCTTCAGTCAACCACAGCTGGCCGGGGCTCCGGCGGTGTCGGGGGCTCTGCCCGCCAGGGCGTGCAGGTCGTCCATGACGCCATGGCTGGCGGCGGAATGGGCCAGGCGCAGGGCGCTGAGCACCGACAGCGCCCTGCTGCTGCCATGGCCGATCACGCAGATGCCATCCACCCCCAGCAGCAGGGCGCCGCCGTGCTCGGCATGGTCGAGGCGCTTCTTGATGCGGCGCAGGTTGCCGATCAGGAAGGCGGAGCCCACCTTGCCGCGCCGACCGCGGGGCAGTTCGGCCTTGATCACATCCAGGAGCACGCTGCCCACGCTCTCCAGGAACTTGAGCAGCACGTTGCCGGTGTAGCCGTCGCACACCACCACGTCGAATTCACCCGAGAGGATGTCGCGCCCCTCGCAGTTCCCGGCGAAGTGGAAGCGGCCGTCGCCGGCCAGCAGGGGGTAGGTGCGCAGACAGAGATCGTTGCCCTTGCACTCCTCCTCACCGATGTTCACCAGGCCCACGTTGGGGGTGCGCACCTGCAGCACATCGCGGCTGTAGATGTTGCCCAGCAGGGCGAACTGCAGCAGCCACTCGGGCTTGCAGTCCATGTTGGCGCCCACATCCAGCACCAGCACCTGCTTCTCGGCATCTTTCGTGGGAAACAGGGCGCCGATGGCGGGGCGGTCGATCCCGGGCAGCCGGCCCAGGCGGAAGATCGCCGACGCCATCACGGCGCCGGAATTGCCGGCGGAGTACACCGCCGTGGCCTGGCCCCGCTTCACCAGGTCCATGGCCCTGTTGATGCTGGCGTCGCGCTTGCGCCGCACGGCCGTGGCCTCGTCATCCATGGTCACCGAGGGGCCGCTGGGCACCAGCTCGATCAGACCGTGGGAGAGGGCCCGGTCGAGCTGGTCCTGCAGGCCCATGGCCGCCACGGCCTGCTGCAGGGGTGCCGGTTCCGCCACGAAGCGCACCCGGATCGGCAGCAGTTCCACCGCCTGCAGGCAACCCTCCAGGATCGGCCCGGGCGCGAAATCGCCCCCCATCCCATCCACCGCCAGCCAGAGGCGCTCGGCGTCGTTGATCTCCACGGGTCCGCTGCCGTTCCCCTGCAGTCGGCGCAGGGGGTCGAACACCAGGGGCTGGAGCACCGTGTTGGCCATCGAGCCGGCCACGCTTGTGGCGGCCCCGGCCACGCTTCCCGCCCCGGAGACGGCGGCCCCGGCCACCGCCCCGGCCGTGTTGACGGCGGAGGCGGCCGTGCCGACCAGGGAGGTGACGGCGGCGTTGCGCCGATACCAGATCACCAGCCGCCGGATGGACCGGCCAGGCTTGGTGCGCCGCGGGGTGCGGCCGGTGGCGTCAGGCTCCTTCGGAGGCAACGGGCTCAACGATGCGTTGGAACAGATATCCGGTGCCGCGGGCCGTGAGGATCAGCTCGGGGTTGGCCGGATCGTCCTCCAGTTTGGAGCGCAGCCGGGAGATATGGACATCCACCACCCGGGTGTCCACGTGGCGCTCGGGGGTGTATCCCCACACCTCCTTGAGGATCTCACCGCGGCTGAAGGGTTCGCCGCTGCGGCTCACCAGCAGCTCCAGCAGGCTGAACTCCATGCCGGTGAGGCGGATGCGTTCATCGGCCCGGTACACCTGGCGCTTGTTGGTGTCGATCCGCAGGGTGCCCACCGTGATCACGCCGGAGTTGGGGATGCCGGCCACCTGCTCCTTCTCCACCCGGCGCAGCACACAGCGGATGCGGGCCTCCAGCTCCTTGGGGCTGAAGGGCTTGACCACGTAGTCGTCGGCGCCCAGCTCCAGGCCGGTGATGCGGTCGGCCACGTCGCCGAGGGCCGTGAGCATCACGATCGGCACGTCCGATTCCTTGCGCAGCTCCTGGCAGACCCCATAGCCGTCAAGCTTTGGCATCATCACGTCGAGCACCACCAGGTCGGGGTGGCTGCGGTGGAACACCTCCAGGGCTTCGGCGCCATCGCAGGCGGTCACCACCTGGTAGCCGATCATCGACAGCCGGGTCTCGAGGATGCGGCGAATGCTGGCCTCGTCGTCGACCACCAGGATGGTTTCTTTGGCATGGGCGGAGGCCGTCATCGGGGCGTGTCCAACGGCAGCAGGGCTGCTACTTCAGATCCGCTCTACTGAAAAGGCCTGAGGGGCCTTTCGTTCACGCAACGCCACCATTCTTCACAGAGCCTGTGGCCAGATCCGGGTCTACCTACGTCTGCAGCGGTTGTGGTGCCCAGTCGCGCCAGTTCTTCGGTCGCTGCGCCAGCTGCGGCAGCTGGAACACTTTGGTGGAGCAGCCGGCGGCGCCGGTCGCCGACAGTCGGCGGCGCCGTTCTGTGCCCCCCTCGCTGGGGGGGCTGGCTCCAGGCCAGCCCCGGCGCTCCGAATCGATTGCTGCGGTGGGGGCCGGGCCCCTGCGGCGGCTCAGCTGCGGGTACGGGGAGCTCGACCGGGTGCTGGGGGGCGGCCTGGTGCCCGGCTCGCTGGTGCTGCTCGGCGGCGATCCCGGCATCGGCAAGAGCACCCTGCTGCTCCAGAGCGCCCGCTCCATGGCCGGCCGGGCTTCGGTGCTGTATGTGAGCGCCGAGGAATCGGCCCAGCAGGTGAGGCTGCGCTGGCGGCGCCTGGCCCGCCTGGACGGGGCCGCCGTGGCGGTCGCGAACGCTGAGGCGGCGCGGGGAGACGGCGAGTCGGCCGCGGCGGATGGCGCCGGCGACGTTCAGCTGCTGGCCGAAACCGACCTGGAGCTGGTGCTGCAGGAGCTGGAGGCGCTGCGGCCGGCGGTGGCGATCATCGACAGCATCCAGGCCCTGCACGACGCTGAGCTGGCCAGCGCCCCGGGTTCGGTGGCCCAGGTGCGCGAGTGCGCCGCCGCCCTCGCCCGCATCGCCAAGCGCCAGGACACCGCCCTGCTGCTGGTGGGCCACGTGACCAAGGAGGGGATGCTGGCCGGCCCCAAGGTGCTGGAGCACCTGGTGGATGCGGTGCTCACCTTCGAGGGCGACCGCTTTGCCAGCCACCGGCTGCTGCGGGCGGTGAAGAACCGCTTCGGCGCCACCCACGAGCTGGGGGTGTTCGAGATGCAAGGACGCGGTCTGGCGGAGGTCACCAACCCCAGCGAGTTGTTCCTGGGGGGTGACGAACCCAGCAGCGGCACCGCCACGATCGTGGCCTGTGAGGGAACCCGGCCCCTGGTGGTGGAGCTGCAGGCGTTGGTGAGCACCACCAGCTACGCCAGCCCGCGCCGCAGCGCCACCGGCATCGCCCTGAATCGCCTGCACCAGATCCTGGCCGTGCTCGAGAAGCGCCTGGGCCTGCCCCTCTCCCGCTTCGACTGCTACCTGGCGGTGGCCGGTGGTCTGGAGGTGGAGGAGCCGGCGGCCGATCTGGGGGTGGCCGCGGCCGTGGTGGCCAGCTACCGCGATCTCATCCTGCCCCCCGGCACGGTGCTGATCGGTGAGCTGGGGCTGGGCGGCCAGCTGCGGCCCGTGGGCCAGCTGGAGCTGCGGCTGCAGGAGGCCGCCCGGCTGGGCTTCTCGCGGGCGGTGCTGCCCCGCGGCAGCGGGCTGGGGCCGGTGGCGGCGGGCCTGGGCCTGCAGCTGCTTGAGGCCGGCACCGTGGCCGAGGCCCTGGTGGCGGCCCTGGGGGTGAATCCGGCGGTGGAGAGCTGAGGGCCATGGCCCCGTCGCCTCTGCCGAATCTGCCTTGCTTGTCAGGGTCAAGTGGCTTCAGGGGCAACTGGCTTCAGGGGCAATCAGCCTCAGGAGGGCAATCAGTTTGAGGGAGAACAGCGGGTTGCGACCTTCAGCGACCTTCAGAAGTAAACATCCACGTTGCCGCGGCCGCTGGTCTTGAGCCAGTTCTGGGCTTCGATGTAGTTGTTGGGGGCCATCCGAATCGCCTTGCTCCAGAACTCGGCCGCCAGATCGAAGCGCCGGTCAGCCTCATCGCGATGCCCCTGCTCCTCGGCCAGCGAACCCAGGTGGTGATGGATCACCGCCATGTTGTTCAGGGCCTGGGGCATCTTGCTGTTGAGATCCAGGGCCTGACCATAGTAATCCAGGGCCTTTTCGTGTTCACCGTTACTGGCAAATACTAGGGCCATATTGTAGAAAATGAAGGCCTTGTCGTTCGGGTCGTCCTCCAGCTTCAGCGCTTCCTGGTAGTTCTCCAGGGCCTCGGCGTATTCCCCATCGGCCTGGGCGCTCATGCCATCGCGGTAGTAGGCGAAGGCCTCCTTGGCCCGCCGGTTGGTGGGCAGCACCTTGAGGATCAGGTCGGCCATCACCGTGAAACTCTTGTCGATGAAGTTGTCGTTGCGCTGGGAGCGGGGCACGGGCGATGCCAGGGGTCTGAGCCGCCATCCTGGCCGATCTGCCTAGCCTGGAGCCGTCTGAGGCTTTAGACCAGTCCCGGTGCCCGTCGCAACCGCCCCCAACCCGGCCGAGAGCCCCGCCTCCGCAGGTCGCGCCACCTCTGCAGGACGCGCCCCAGAGCCCATGGTGCTGCTGCTCGACATCGAAGGGATGAAGTGTGGCGGTTGTGCGCGCGCCGTGGAGCAGAAGCTGCTGACCCAGCCCGGTGTTGCCCAGGTGACGGTGAATCTGCTCAGTCGCACTGCCTGGCTTGAGCTCCAGCCCCTGCCTGTGGATCGCGATCCCTTGCCGGGGCTCCAGGACGCGGTGGGCTCCCTCGGCTTCACGGCACGCCTGCGGGATCAGCAGGCTGCTCCCGGTGGCCTGCGGCAGAGGCGCCAGCGGCTGGGCTGGTGGCAGCACTGGCGTGAGCTGGTGGTCGCCCTGCTGCTGTTGGTGGTGTCCAGCTTTGGGCACCTGGCCCTGGCTGGACAGTTGCCCCCCTCGCCAGTCACACGGCTGCTGGCGGCCCAGGGTCTGCATGCCCTGGTGGCCACCCTCACCCTGGCCCTGCCGGGGCGGCCGATTCTGGTGCGCGGCGCCAGTGGCGCCCTGCGAGGACTGCCCAGCATGGACACCCTGGTGGGCCTGGGGGTGCTCAGCGCCTACCTGGCCAGCTGGGTGGGCCTGCTGTGGCCGACGGGTGGCTGGCCCTGCTTCTTCAACGAGCCGGTGATGCTGCTCGGCTTCGTGCTGCTCGGCCGCTTCCTGGAGGAGCGGGCCCGCTGGCGCACTGGCCGGGCCCTGGAACAGCTGGCGGCCCTCCAGCCAGACACGGCCCTGCTGCTGCTCGGTGACGCTCCTCCGCGTCCGGTGCGGGTGGGAGGCCTCCGGCCCGGCGATCGGGTGCGCCTGTTGCCTGGCGACCGGGTGCCGGTGGATGGTCTGGTGCTGGCGGGCTGTTCGGCCGTGGACGTGTCAGCCCTCACCGGAGAACCCCTGCCGCTGGACGCCCGGCCCGGCACGGAGCTGGCCGCCGGGGGCCACAACCAGGAGGCCAGCCTCGACCTGGAGGTGCGGCGCAGCGGTGCTGAGAGCGCCATCGCCCGCATCCTGCAGCTGGTGGAGCGGGCCCAGGCCCGCAAGGCACCGATCCAGGGGCTGGCTGATCGGATTGCCGGCCGGTTCACGCTGTTGGTGCTGGTGCTGGCCGTCGCCACCTTCCTGTTCTGGTGGCTCTGGGGGGCCGCTCTCTGGCCGGCGGTCCTCAGCGCCGACCACCACGGCCATGGGCTCCAGCCCGGCGGCCCCGATGGGGGGCACGGAGTCCATGGCGTGTTCGGGGCCAGCGCCACCACGGCCTTCGGTCTTGGGCTGCAGCTGGCCATCGCCGTGCTGGTGGTGGCCTGTCCGTGTGCCCTCGGGCTTGCCACCCCCACGGCCATCGCCGTGGGCATCGGACAGGCGGCACGGGGCGGCGTGCTGTTCCGCGGTGGTGACGCGATCGAAACGGTGGCCCAGCTGCGCTCAGTGATCTTTGACAAAACCGGCACCCTCACCCTGGGGCGTCCGCTGCTGACGGCGGTGCATCCCCAGCCCGGCGTGAGCGAAGAGCGGCTGCTGCAGGTGGCGGCCAGTCTGGAAGCCGGCAGCCGCCACCCCCTGGCCAAT
>JBJTWP010000136.1:0-5887 GCA_046081805.1 Cyanobacteriota bacterium | reverse complement strand
GACCAGCTTCTGAGACTGCGGCCGCACTCAACGAGAGATTCACGGATGGCGGGCTGTCGTTATCCGTGAGGGTGATCGTCTGCGACACAGGGCTGCCGAGACTGATGCCACTCGACGGGCTGCTGATCGTGAGGGTGGCGGTTTCTGTGCCTTCGACCAGAGCATCGTCGACCACCGTGAAGGTCACCGAGCCGCTGGTGCTGCCACTGGCAATGGTGATGATGCTGTCGCTGAGGCTGTAGTCCCCAGTGGTGATGCCAGATCCCGTCACCGCCAGCGCCACGGTCTGGCTGCTGGACACCGCGCTGGAGGCTGTGGCTGTGACGGTGATCACGCTCTGACCAGCTTCTGAGCCAGCGGTACTGCTCAGTGACAGGCTCACCGTGGGGGCGGCAGGAGCGGATGCAAGGGTCGTGAGATCAACAACAGTTGAGTCACGAGCTGTGAAATTTGCAGCTGTGATGAGTGCTGTGATCGACTGTGAGTAAACGCTGGCCGCATTCGTGAAAATAGCGTTGTCCAGGTTACCAACATTGAGAACCTGTCCACCACTGATCGTGGCTATGTTTGAGGTTTGGGCACTCCCAGAACCGTAAGGGGTTACGCCAAAGTCGATAAACGCGATCAGGTTCGGGGTGCCTGTGAGGTGCGTTCCAGTGCTGACGCGATAGGCGGTGAGCGAGTCTCCGCTGGTTGAGAAAGTGAAGTTAGTTGTGGCAGTGCTGTTGTTCCCGAGCAGGGTTACGGAACCAGCGGAGCCCCCCCCATCGCGTGAGACCGATGGAGTGGATCTACCTCCGGAATTGATCAGGATGACGGACCCTGCGGCAAGCCCTCCAGAGGGCGCCGTGTACTGAAGAAAGCCCTCAGTCGCACGAAAGTAGACCGATGCAGCGCCACTAACGCCAGTAATCCCACCATCAGTGACGAAAAAGCTATCGCCAGCCGCGATGGCATTCAGCGCAAGAATGGCAAACTGATCGGGATCAGTTGCATTGACGCCTACAAACGCGATGTCGCCAGCATTGATCGGCATAAAGGCACTTGGGAGAGACGTGGCGCTTGTACCTTGCGGGTACTTTCTCAGACAGCAAGCCAGCTGTGGACTCACCTTGCTGAACTACCAACCCAAAAAATTGACACATGCAAAATAGGCCTGCTTGGCAAGGAGAACCTTATCAACACCCTATCAAAAGATTAAGAACGTCTCCGCTCGAAAGTAAAACCCCATTTTTTGACAGTCTCGAGGCCTTTGCGTCGCCGTGTGGGGACTCCTGAATAAGCCAGCAGATCGACTACGGCGCAACTTGTTTCAGCGATCGTGACCCGATTAACCAGTCTCGATCAGCGGAATCGACGATTGCTAAGTTGCTGCACGCTGCAGATCTACCGGAAACTCCATAACGGGCAAGCTCGAGTTGCACCTCAGGTCACTCCCGATCAGGGCCTGCACGCCCCCTTCCACAACTTCGCCGTCGCCGACGCCACCGACCTCTCCGCCCTGGAGTGGCGCCGCGGCGGCGACGTGAGCCCAGTTCGACAAGCTCTACACCGGCGATCACCGCCGCGTGGCGTTGATCCTCCAGCAGCTGCACGACAAGCTCGCCGATCCGGCCCGCATGAGCGCGCTGAGTTTCTGCGTAATCGTGGAGCACGCCCGCTTCATGGCCGAGCGCTTCTGTGCCCGCGGCCTGGCCGCCGCAGCGCTGGATTCCTCCCACCCTGCCCCCAATCGCCAGGACGCCTTCCAGCACCTGCAAGCCGGCGAGCTGCAGATCCTGTTTGCCATGGCTGTTCTGCCAACAGCCACTGTTCAACGAGGGGCTCAACATCCCCTCGATTGACACCGTGCTGCTGCTGCGACCCACCGAGAACGCGGTGGCGTTCCTGCAGCAGCTGGGTCGGGGGCTGCGCCTGTCGCCCGACATCGGCAAGAGCTGCCTCACGCTGCTCGGCCAGAAAACGCCATGAGGGCGAGCGGCCCATGGCGCGGGGGAGTCTCTGTGGCATCTGGAGCGGGAGATCCCGGCGGCGTGGTTACCAGGCTGTTGCTTGGCCTAGCGGCGGGGTTGGCGGTTTGAGGGACCCGAAAGCTCCATGAACCTGACTCCATGGACACGGTTGCTCCGCTGCTGCCCTTGCTGGCCGATCGGCTGGAACCGCTCAGGCGGCGCCTCTGCAACCGCTACGGCATGGACCGGCTGGAAGTGTTTGGCTCGGCGGCGAAGGGCCTGTTTGATCCTGTCCGCAGTGACCTGGACTTCATCGTGCAGATGACGGGCCAACGGGAACCGGGCTACGCCCGGCGCTTCTGTTCCTTCGCCGACGAATTGGCAGCCCTCTTAGGACGTCCAGTGGATCTCCTGACGGAATCCATGATCCGCAATCCCTATTTCCGCAAAGACGTGGACGCGACACGCAGGCTTCTTCTTGAACTCTGAAATGCGAAGGGCCCCGGCGGTCATTTCGCCACGCTGAGCGGGATGTTCGGGCTCTCGGGATTCACATCCACGCTCTGCAGCTGGGGCCGCAGCACCAGATCCATGTCCTCCATCGGGATCGCCCCCAGCAGCACCTCATTGCCCAGCACCATCGCGCCGGTGAAGCAGCGGCGGTTGCGGAAGCGCACCTCCACCGGGCCCACGTAGGGCACCGTGCGCCGATGGCCATCGGTCAGCACCACCTCGCGCCGCTCCAGTTCCGCCAGGCTGAGCTGGATCGCCAGGTGCTCCGGGATGCACAGGTGCACGGCGCCGCTGTCCGCCAGGGCCGACACCTCGAGCGGCGCCAGATCGGGCCGGGTGGGGTTGCTGAGCGAGAAGGTGCCGCGGATCAGTCCCATGGCGCCACGGTAGCCAGCCTCCGGCTTCATGCCGCCCACACCTCAAGCTGGAGCTGCTGCAGCACGCCATCATCCTCGCTTGACAGCACGGCGTCTCTACGTTCCAGGCACACCAAGCACAGAGCTTTCTCAGGGCCTTTCATCACCTCGAATCGCTCTCTCCGGCGGCGGTGGCTGCTGGGCCAACCCTGGCCGGCTCAGGTGAGGCCAGAGATACCGGTGTAGCTATCGGGCTTGATCAGGCCAAGATAGAAGTGCTTGAAAAGGTCGCCGTTGCCCTGCAGGTTGAGCCGGAGGGGATAGCCGACCTTGAGGAGGTGTGCCGCGGCCATGTGTTGAGAGCCTTCGGCGATCTCTACCGCCGCACCTTTCATGAGCTCAACAACGACGGCTTGGTGCAGGGGTTTGCCCTGTCCCTATCTGGCATTACCCGAGGTGCATCATGTGATCGGTGGCTACGATGCTTAGGGATCACTTGGATCCAGCATGGTTTGCCACGGAGCTGGCACGGGGTGCCGCGGCGATCGGCCCGATCCGCGATTAGCACTGGGACTTCTGGAGCTGGATCAAGCGGCCGCTCGCAGCGGTCCGTCTCGATTTGAACGTGCTGAACTGACCCGATTGCGGGATCCAGCCCATCCCGATCCCCCGGCTGATCAGGGAGCTGCGCGCCTTGGTGAAGTGCTCCGACCACGGCTCAGGATGAGCAGCTGTAGTGCGACACTCCTCCGGCATTGAAGTATTCCCTGGGCTTCCGACGATCGTAGGTGGCCGCCAGCTGGGGTGATGGCGTGTCGTAGGGCTGGCTGAACAGCACCTGCAGCTCCTGGATCAGGGTGGTGTCACCCTGTGCCGCCTGTTCGTAGGCCGGTGCGATCAGCCATTCGCGCCAGGTGATGGCAGGGTTTGCGCGCTGCATGGCTACGGCCGTTGTCCTGGGGTCCACGATCTGCTGCCGCCAGCGCTGCAACCAGCTGATCCATTGCTGATCGAGGTCTTGGGAACCTGGCTGATAGAAACTCTCTTGGATTGCCTCGATCTGCTCGGGAATGGCCGACAGCCGGCGGAAGAAGATCGTGTAGTCGGCCCTGCAGTTCACCAGCAGTTGCAGCAGCTCCTTCACCAGCTCCGCGTTGCAGGTGGCCAGGCCCAGCTTGCGGGCCCACATGACATCCAGCTCCTGGGCCATCACCTCCGCAAAGCCATCCTGGATTGCCTTCAGCTGCACCAGGGCCTCGCTCTCTCCCTCCAGCAGCGGCCTGAGTGATTTCACGAACATCCCGTAATTCACCTCGGCCGCCGCCGGCTGGTTGAAGAAGCAGAAATGCTCACCGCCGCCGGTCCAGGGCTGGAAGCGGGGATCGAACAGCTCGCAGAAGCCGAAGGGGCCGTAGTCGAGCGTGAAGCCCCCGGCGGCGCAGTTGTCGCTGTTGAAGTTGCCCTGGCAGTAGCCCACGCGGATCCAGTTCGCCACCAGGGACGCGAGCCGTCCGCGGAACAACGTCGCCAGCTCCACCACCTGATCAGCGAACGCCAGCGCCGGATCGATCTCCTGGCGGTAGTTGCGCTCGATCAGGTGCTCCACGATCATCCGCAATTCGTTCAGCGCCTCCGGATGGGCACCGCTGCGGGCGCGGCGGGCGAACAGCTCCAGCTGGCCCACCCGCAGAAAGGACGGCGCCACCCGGGTGCTGATCGCCGCCGGGTTGTCCACCAGGATGTCGGGCTCGAACGAGCGGGAATCCGGCGCGTACCAGGGCCGGCGCACGGTTTCCGAGCGCGATACGTACAGCGTCAGCGAGCGGGAGGTGGGCACCCCCAGCGCGTGCATGAACTCCTGTGCCAGAAACTCGCGCACGCTGGAGCGCAGCACGGCGCGGCCGTCGGCGCCGCGGCAGTAGGGCGTGGGCCCGCCTCCCTTGAGCTGCAGTTCCCAGCGCCTGCCCTCAAACAGCCCTTCGAACACCGAGATCGCCCGGCCATCGCCGTAGCCGTTGCCGGTGCCGAATGGGCACTGCTGGATGTATTCGCTGCCGTAGATCGAGAGGGCATAGCCGGTGGCCCAGCCATGGGGGCGCATCGGCCCTGTGGCCACCGTGATGTCGCCGGAGAACAGCCGCAGGAACGCCGGGTCGTGGGCCAGCTCCTCGCCCAGACCCAGCTCATCGAAAAGGGCATGGCTGTGGGCCACATACTCCGGATCGGGCAGCGGCGTGGGGGTGACCGGCACGTAATGGCCGGAGAACACCTGGCGGGGCTGGTGGTCGTGGCCATCGGCGCGGGCCTGGGGATCGGCCTGCAGCGAATCCAGCAGCGAGTAGTCGGCCCGCTCGGCGAACGCCTCGAAGGTGGGGGTGAGCACGGATTTCTCTGGTTCTGGGTTGCCCTGGTAGTGCCCGGGCGCTGGGCACTCCATCCTGGCGAGCCCGGTGGTGTGGCTGCCGGTGGTTGCGGCTCCTCCCGCTTCGCCTATCCGGGGGGGGACGCTCAATCTCTTCTACGCCCAGCCGAATCCCCGCATGAACTTCTTCTCCAAGCAGTCCAAAAAACTGGCCTAAAACACTAGGGTTTAGATTGCAATTGCTTGAATCCAATGGGCTGCATGTCTGTTTTTTGCCGCCCATCGGGGCCTGCTCCGCGCCTGGCTTGGCTCGTTTGCCTCGGCCTCGTGGGTCTGCTGGCCCCTCAGCAGGCGCCGGCTCAGGAGAAGGCGATCACCCGTACGGCCACGGATTCCCAGCTCAGCTGGGGCCCCTGCCCTGCGTTCCTGCCCCAGGGCTGTGGGCATTGCCGTTCTCCACGGTGACCCAAGCAAAAGCCCCCTCGTTGGAGGGGGCTCTCTGCCGGCAGTGCCGGCCGGGGGATTCCTTGAACGATCAGTCCGGTAGGACCGATCAGCCGATCGCAGGAGCGGTGAGGGCCACAGGGGTGGCTTCCGCAGCAGCCAGATCGAGCGGGAAGTTGTGAGCATTGCGCTCGTGCATCACTTCCATGCCCAGGCCAGCGCGGTTCAGCACATCCGCCCAGGTGTTCACCACACGGCCC
>JBJTWP010000135.1:0-3969 GCA_046081805.1 Cyanobacteriota bacterium | reverse complement strand
GCAGGTCACCCGCCTGGCTGACGGCGAGAGCCCGGACACGCCCCCCAGGCGCCGGCTCGGCCTGCTGGCCGGGCAGTGTTCGGTTCCGGATGATTTCGATCGGATCGCCAGCGAGGAGATCGCCGATCTGTTTGAAGGAGCTTGCGCTTCTAGGCCCGGTAGGACCGATGCCAGCGAGGGCGACGGTCGTTGAAGCTGCTTCTCGATACCCACATTCTCATCTGGGCGATGGGGGAGCCGGCCCGGCTTGGATCCGCCTTGCGGGATCTGCTGGAGGATCCGCAGCACACCCTCTGCTTCAGCGTGGCCTCCCTCTGGGAGTTGGTGATCAAGGCGAGCCTGGGGCGGGAGGCGTTTCAGGTTCAGCCCTCGCTGCTGCGGCGGACGCTTCTTGATGGCGGTTTCACCGAGCTGCCGATCCAGGCCTTCCATGTGCTGGCTGGGGCAAGGCTGCCGCCGCTGCATCGCGATCCGTTTGACCGCCTGCTGCTTGCTCAGGCGGAATCGGAGGGGCTGTTGTTGATCACCGCCGATGCGCTCGTGGCCCGCTACCCGGGTCCGGTGCGGCACCAGACCAGCTTCTGAGCGGGGCCGGGGTCTCGGGTTGTTCAGCCGAAGTGCTGGAAGCCACCGATGCCGCTGGCTGCTGCCGGCCAGGGGCTGCCGTCGCTCCAGCCGAGGTGGCCGGCGCGGTCGCCCGTCTCCAGCCTGCCAATCACGGTCATGCCGGGCATGGACTCCACCAGGGCGCCAGCCCAGGCGGGCTCCAGGGCCAGCACCAGTTCGAAGTCTTCCCCGCCCCCCAGGCACCAGGCCTCGGCCTGCGACAACTTGGCCATGGCTGGATCCAGGGGCAGGGCGCCCCGCTCCAGCCGCGCCGCGCAGCCGCTGGCGGTTGCGATCGCCCGCAGCGCTGCCGCCAGGCCATCACTGCTAGCGCAACCGCCCACCCGCCAGGCGGTGCCGGCCGGGCGGCTGGCGATCAGGGCCCGCACCGCGTCAAAGCGGGGTAGCGGGCGTTGATGGGCTGCGACGGCCCGCTCCGGCAGGCCCGGATCCAGGCCGCCGGCTGGGGCCTCCCCAGCGGCACCCCCTGGAGCAGTGCCAGCCCCAACCGGCTCAGCCCATGGGGGCCGCTGGCCACCAGCCAATCGCCAGGGCGTCCATCCCGCCGCCGGATCGGCCCGCCGTCCGCCGCCAGCGAGCCCAGGGCCGTGATCGCCAGCAGGCGCTGGCCACCGCCACTGCAGTCGCCCCCCAGCAGGTCCCCCCCATAGGCGGTGAGCGCGTCCAGCAACCCGCCGTACACCCCTTCCACCCAGGCCCAAGGCGTGGCGGCCGGCGCCACCAGACCCACCGTCAGGCCCACCACCTCCGTGCAGCCCATCGCCGCCAGGTCGGAGAGGTTGGCCGCCGCCGCCCGCCAGCCCACATCGCCTGGCGCTGTGGTGGCGTCGCTGAAGTGCACGCCCTCCACCAGCACATCGGTGGTCACGACCAGGGCCTGGCCGGCGGGAGGCATCAGCAGGGCGGCATCGTCGGCGAACTGCCCGGGGTTGGCATAGATCCCGAGCCGCCGGATCAGTTCCCACTCCCCGAGCTGGGCCAGGGTTTCGGCGGCGACCGCACGGGGCGCCGATGGCTGGAACGGGGTCAAGGGCCGCGATCAGCCGTGGGCGTCCAGATGATCCGCGCCTTCCACCACCGTGGCCCTGAGGATGGCGTCATCCACCCCGAGTTGTTCCAGAACGTCAAAGCCGTCCACCACATAGCCGAAGGCGGCGTAGCGCCCATCCACCAGGTTGAGGCCGGCGGGAGTGAGCTCCGCCTCGTAAAGAAAGAAGAAGAACTGTGACGAACCGTCGTTGAGGTGTTCGTCGGAGTGGGCCCAGCCGAGGGTGCCGAGCGTGGCGAACGGGAGGGTGGGGGTGGCTTTGAACAGGCCCAGGTCTTCGAAGGTCTGGTTGTAGAAGGGGGCCGATTCCCCGGGCACCTTGATCTCCAGCGGAATGGTGCGCTCCGTCTTGGTGGCGGGATCGATGTAGCCATCGGCCGGACCCTCCGGATCGCCGCTCTGGAGCACGTAGAAGTCTTCGGCGCGGGTGAAGGACAGGCCGTCGTAGAAGACCTTCTGCACCAGATCCACGAAGGCACCGGCGGTGAGCGGCGCGTTGTAGCCATCCACCACCGCGGTCAGATCACCCTGGGTGGTGGTGATCTTCACCGTCGCCCGCCCCAGCAGGCGGGGCAGGGCGGCGAATTCAGCCGGGATCTCGAACGGGAACGGGCCCACGAGCATCGCCTCCGCCTCGCCGATGCTGCCCAGGGCCTCCCGGCGCGCCGCGAGGAAGGGATCGCGCTGCTGGGCTTCAGCGGCGCTGGCGAGGCTCTGCAGCTGCGCTTCAAGGTCCATCAGCAGGGCCGCAGCCCGGCTCCGGTCCTTCGCCTCGAAGGTCTGAAGAATCGTGTCGCGGCGGCTGCTCAGCAGGGACTGGCTGCGGCGTACGGCCCCCACCAGGGCGGTCCAGCGCTTCGCCCGCAGGTCGTCGCTGGTGGCCTCCAACCGGTGCTGGAGCTCCTGCAGATCCGGGGCCTCCACCGGCAGGGCATTGCGCAGGATGGCCGTGGGGTCGGTGACGGCATTGCCCTGCGGCAGAGCGGCCCAGGCTCCTGCGGGCGCGCCGAGACAGGCGCCGATCACCAACAGGGCGACCAGACCGAAGCTGGCGAGGGCGCCAGTCAGCCATGCCTTGATCGCCTTGATCCGCCTTGGTTCCGCCATGGCCAACCCATCCTCTGGCCGGACTCTGGCACAGCTGAAACGGCTTGGCAGCACTGGGCTGCAGGCGGTGCTGGTAGCCAGCTCTACAATCCGCCGGATTCGACAGGCCGGAATGATCTCCAGCAACGACTTTCGCACCGGCACCTCGATCGAGCTGGATGGGCAGGTCTGGCGGGTCGTTGAGTTCCTGCATGTGAAGCCGGGCAAGGGCTCAGCCTTCGTCCGGACCAAGCTCAAGGCGGTGCAGAGCGGCAATGTGGTGGAGAAAACATTTCGCGCCGCCGAGATGGTGCCCCAGGCCGTGCTGGAGAAGAGCACCCTGCAGCACACCTACATGGAGGGCGAGGACTACGTGTTCATGGATATGGGCAGCTACGAGGAAACCCGCCTCACCGGCAAGCAGATCGGCGAGCAGCGCAAATACCTCAAGGAGGGGATGGAGGTCAACGTGGTCTCCTGGAACGGCAAGCCACTGGAGGTGGAGCTTCCCAACTCGGTGGTGCTGCAAATCACCCAGACCGACCCTGGCGTGAAGGGCGATACGGCCACAGGAGGAACCAAGCCGGCGATTGTGGAAACCGGCGCCCAGGTCATGGTGCCCCTGTTCATCTCCATCGGTGAGAAGATCAAGATCGACACACGCACCGACAGCTACCTCGGCCGGGAGAACTGAACCGTCATGCAGCTCGATCACGATCAGCTTCACAGGTTGCTGGCTCTGCTCGGCGACAGCGACATCCAGGAGCTCAAGCTGGAGGGTGACGACTTCCGGCTGGAGGTGCGCCGCAACCTTCCCGCCCCCGCTCCTGTGGCCATGGCACCGGCCCCTGCCGCGATAGCGGTGTCCCCGGTGATGGCTGCCGCCGCTCCCTCGGCGGCTCCTTCCGCTCCGCCCCCGGCGGCACCTGCGGCCCGCAGCGACCTGCTGGAGATCACCGCTCCGATGGTGGCCACCTTCTACCGCTCCCCCGCGCCCGGGGAGGCTGCCTTTGTGGAGGTGGGTAGCCGCATCAGCACCGGTCAAACCGTCTGCATCCTGGAAGCCATGAAGCTCATGAATGAGCTGGAGGCCGAGGTGAGCGGCGAGCTGGTGGAGATCCTGGTGGAGAACGGCACCCCAGTGGAATTCGGCCAGGTGCTGATGCGGGTCAAGCCGGGCTAGCCCAGGGCCCAGGCCGTCTCCAGGG
>JBJTWP010000134.1:0-3033 GCA_046081805.1 Cyanobacteriota bacterium | reverse complement strand
TGCGCAAGAACCTCAGCAGCGGCGCGATGGAGCCGATCCCCAACGGCACCGACCGCCAGGGCCGGCCCAAGGTCAAGCAGGAAATGGTGGTCCATGCGATCGCCATGCCCGGCACGACGATGGAGGCCCGCATCGGGGATGAGGGCGGGGTGCCGGCCCCGGGGGATCGGGTGCGGCTGATCCTCAAGGCGAAGGGCTTTGGCGAGTGGATCGAGGCACGGCGGCAGCACCGCCGCGGCCGGCTGAACGTGGGGGATGTGCTGGTGCTGGAGACCCGCTGGGCCCAGCAGTACGACCAGGACGGCAACCCCAAGGGCCCCAAGATCGAAGACCAGGCCGCCACCGATGCGGTGCCGCGCAACGTCACGATCGGCTTCTACGGGCCGCTGAGCATCCGCGAGGGTACCGATCCCGCCTGGATCGAGGCGGCCGAGCAGGCCTACAAAGCTGATGAGGCCGCTGCCCGCCAGCAGCGGGCGATTCCGCTGACGGATGGGGAGGACTACGGCGATGAGTTCGCCGATGAGGAGGTGCCGTTCTGATGGCTCACCCTCAACACCCCGGCCGCACGCCGCGGCCCATGGCGCAACCCCACTTGCCGGCCTTCTGCCGCACCAGGGGGCTGCGTTCTCAAGGCGGCCCCTGCCGTGCAGGTGCCTCACTGCCCTTGCTGTACGTGCTGCTGGCCCTGCAGCTAAGCACCGTGCTGCTGGTGCTTGCCGGGCCAGTGCCTCCCGCTGCGGCTCCGCTGCTGCAGCCAGTGGAGAGCAGGCCATGAGCGAAGCGGCCAATCGCCGGCTGCTGCGGTTGCCGGAGGTGAAAGAGAAGGTGGGGCTGTCCCGCACGGCGATCTACCGACTGATCGCGGAGGGCCAGTTCCCCCGGCAGGTCTGCATCGGACCGCGCACGGTGGCCTGGTGTCAGGAGGACCTGGAGGCGTGGATCGAGCAGCGAATCCAGGGTGCGGTGAGAGAGCCAACGGGGAGCCGCTGATCGCGCATCAGCAACAGCACCAGCATCAACAACGGCCGGCTTGGCGACAGGCCGGCTTTGTTGTGAAAGGGTTCTGCGGAGGGGTGTGTTCAGCCGACCTGATCGAGCAGGTCGGCCCAGCGCTGCATCATCTCGACGCGCTGGGGCCAGTACTCAGCGCGGTTGTAGGCGGCGGTGACCTTGTTCTTCTCGATGTGGGCGAGCTGACGATCAACGATGCGCAGGTCGATGCCCAGCTGCTCCTGGATGTTGGTCATGGCGAGGGCGCGGAAGCCGTGGCCACACATGCGCCCATCGAAGCCCATGCGCTTGAGGGCCATGTTCACGGTGTTGTTGCTGATGAAGCCGGTGGCGGTGCGCTGGCTCTGAAAGACATGGCCGTTGGGACCGCTGATGGCGTACTGGGCCTGGAACAGAGCCGCGGCCTGGTGGGAGAGGGGCACGAGGTGCTCACGGCGATTGCCGCGCCGGCCCTTCATGCGCTCAGCCGGGATGGTCCAGAGGGCTTCCTCAAGGTCGAGCTCTTCCCAGCGGGCAGCGATCAGCTCGCTGGTGCGCACGAAGGTCAGGGCCAGCAAGCCCATGGCGTTGAGGGTGCTGGCATCGGCGCCGATGCTGTTGGCGCGCATGGCCGACAGCAGCTCGGGCAGCTCGCTCCAGGCGATGCAGGGGTAGTGGCTGGTGGTCTGCTTGACGGGGGCGTGGCGCTTGAGGGAGTGGGCCGGATTGATCGTGCAGTGGCCGATGGCGACGGCGTAATCGAGCACCTGACTGATCACGCCCAGGGAGCGCTTGGCGGTTTCATTGGAACCGCGTTGCTCGATGGAGCGCAGCACAGCCAGGCAGTCCTGGGCTGTGATGGCATCAATGGCCATACCGCCGATGGCGGGAAAGATGTCCTTGTTGAGCTTCTTGATGACGTCATCGCTGTGGCGCTCCGTCCAGGTGCCGGCCGTTTTGGTGGCGTGCCAGTCGAGTGCAACGGCCTCAAAGGTGAGCTGGGCATGTTTGCCCCAGCGCTGATCTTTGCTGCGTTTCTTGGCATCACAGGGATTGATTCCGTCTTCATAGAGAAGACGTTTCTGCTCATCGCGGAGGTCGCGTGCAGCCTTGAGCGAAATCCTGGGGTAGGGCCCAATGCGTAAATCCTGCCGACGGCCGTCCTTGGTGGGCGGGAAGCGGTGCCGCCAGAGCCAGTACTTGCCACCGGCGGGGTCAACCTCAAGAAGCAGGCCGCCACCGTCCGAGACCCGGTACCGCCGAGATCCCTGTGGCAGAGCGCGAACTTCCTTGTCGGTTAGAGCCAAGACCACATTTACACCACCACCCCAGTTTTACACCACCACTTACACCACCACAATTTTTTGCTTGCCTGGGTTTTGCCGGGATGCCATGGGACGCCCAGACAGCAGAAAACCCACTGCAGGGCAGTGGGTCTCGGGAATCAGTGGGACATCAAGGGAACCCTTGGGAATCCCCGTTTTGGACCCTGCAACGGAGAGGGTGGGATTCGAACCCACGGAAGGTTTCCCTTCAAACGATTTCGAGTCGTTCGCTTTCGACCACTCAGCCACCTCTCCATCGTTAATATATTAATGTAACAGATTTTCTATGGTATTACTAGTCAAGCTGAAATGATTAACGTTACGCTAAATTAATTAAACATTTATCTTGGTGCAAATGCATTGCGGAATCAGGAAGATCCACAATGCATTGATCATTATCCCCGACTAGTTGTCAGGGAAGCAATAAGGCTCAGAACCTTGGTGCGGCTGAGTTTCTGTTCTCCTTGCGCCAAGGCATCTAACGTAGCGATGGCTAGGGTCAGGGGAATCTGACAGAAGTTTAGGACAGGACCAGTGGGCAATGCTTTCGTATAGGATTCAGCCAAATCCAGATTGCGTCGAGCATACTTTTGAACATCAGAGGATGACCAACCATCCGGATAAAAATCGACTCCCCGTGAAACATCTTCATCATGATTCCGTAAAATGTTGACTGCTTGAAGTCCACGACCAAATCCCACCGCTTCAGACCGAT
>JBJTWP010000133.1:0-6408 GCA_046081805.1 Cyanobacteriota bacterium | reverse complement strand
CGGCCGGGAGCAAGGCCCAGGGACAACGGTTGGCCATGACACCCGTCCCGACCCAAGCGCGCCGCTCGAGGCCGTCGGCAACGGCGGTCCCAGACAGATGATCACCCCCCGCCGGCCAGCCGGCGGGAGAACAGAACCCGGCTTACGTCCTGCTTTCACCCCCTCCCCCCTTGCCGTGAGCTTCCTGCGCCGCTGATGGCCCGTCAGGCACGCCCTTTCGCCACCCCTGCGGCGCGCCGCCAGGCCCTGGTCACCCTGCTGCTGCAGCTCGGCCTCAACCCGGGAGCGGCGGGGCTGGAGCTGGTGGATGAGGCCCTCAGCCACACCTCAGCAGGGCTCGTCCGCAACCATGAGCGTCTGGAGTTTCTCGGCGATGCCGTGCTGCGACTGGCGGCGGCGGAGTTTCTGCAGCGGGAGCATCCCACCCTCTCGGTGGGGCAGGCCTCCACGTTGCGGGCCCAGCTGGTGAGCGACCGCTGGCTGGCCGAACTGGCCGACCATTGCCAGCTGGAAGGGGTACTGCGGGTCGGGCCGATGGCGGCCGGCGACGCCGCCGCCCGGGCCACGGTGCGGGCCGAGTGCTGCGAGGCCCTGGTGGGCGCCATCTACGAAGGCTGGGGCGGAGCGGATGGCGGCCTGGCCGCGGTTCACGCCTGGCTGGATGGCCACTGGCGTCGCGCCGTGGCTGAGATGCTGGCCGATCCCGACCGGCACAACTGGAAATCGGCCCTGCAGGAGCTCAGCCAGGGCAACGGCTGGGGATTGCCTGCCTACGCGACGGAACAGCGCAGTGCCAGCCATGGCGACCCTCGCCGCTTCCACAGCGAGGTGAGCGTGAGCGGGTGTCCCCAGGGCGAGGGTTGGGGGCGTTCCCGGCGCGACGCCGAACAGGCCGCCGCCGCCCAGGCCCTGGCTCGCCTCAGGCCTGGGCCAGGGTCCTGAGGGGCATGGTCACCAGCTTGTCCCAGTTGCCGCCCTCGAACAGAACGGCGGCGCGGCGACCCGAGATGCGCTGAACGAAGCCGGTGTAGCCGTTGTAAATGGAGCGGGCATCCCGCACCACCACGGTGGAGCCGGGCAGAATCGGCAGATCGGCCATCGGGGGAGCTGACGGACGGGTCAGCGGTGGAGGTGGGGCCATTATCGGGAGAGCGAAGCGGCAGTGACGACACCGGTGGCAGATCCTCCGCAACACCCGACCGGGCCAGGCGAGGAGCTTCTGCTGGTGGGCCGGGTCGTGGCGGCCCAGGGACTGCAGGGCGAGCTGCGGGTGCTGCCGCTGAGCGACTTTCCCGAGCGCTTCACCAAGGCCGGTCCCCGCTGGCTGCAGCGGCGGGATGATCCACCCCGCCGCGTGCAGCTCAAGGGCGGTCGCCAGCTTCCCGGCAAGGAGATGTTCGTGGTGCGGCTGGAGGGCATCGACAGCCGCGAAGGCGCCGAGGCCCTGGTGGGCGAGCAGTTGTTGGTGCCAGCCAGCCAGCGGCCCAGGCTGGCCCGTGGCGAATTCCACCTGCTCGACCTGGTGGGCCTGGAGGTGCGCCTGAGCGACAGCGGCGGGGTGGTGGGCCACGTGCGAAACCTGGTGCACGCCGGCAACGATCTGCTGGAGGTGGAACTGACTCCCGAGCGCGGCGGTCGCCGGATCCTGATCCCCTTCGTGACGGCGATCGTGCCCACGGTGCAGCTCAGGGACGGCTGGCTCGGCATCACCCCGCCACCGGGGCTGCTGGAACTCTGACAACCCGGCGGGCAGCCCAGGCTGGGACTGGGACTAGAAACGGGGCTGGGACTGGGCCTGGAGCTGCCAAGGCCAGCCCGGCTGGCGCGGGAGCGGGAACCACCTGGCTCCACGCCCAGGGAGTGGGCAAAACTGACAGCGATTGCGCTCCGTGTCCATGGCCTCCAGCACCCTCGTACCGGTGATCCTGTGCGGGGGCACGGGTACCCGGCTGTGGCCGCTATCGCGGGCCACCTACCCCAAGCAGTACTGGGCCCTGGCGGGCAGCGGCGAGGAGACGCTGCTGCAGCAGACCCACCAGCGGCTGGAGGGACTGGCGGGGCTGGCGCCGCCGCTGCTGATCTGCAATGAAGACCACCGCTTCATCGTGGCGGAGCAGCTGCGCCAGATCGGCGTGGATCCGGCGGCAATCCTGCTGGAGCCGGTGGGGCGCAACACCGCCCCCGCCGTGGCGGTGGCAGCCCTCAAGGCCACGGCCCGGGGTGAGGATCCGCTGCTGCTGGTGCTGGCCGCCGACCATGTGATCCGCGATGCGTCCGGCTTCCGGCGCACCGTGGAGGCGGGCCAGGCCGCCGCGGAAGCGGGGCAGCTGGTGACCTTCGGGATCGTGCCGACGGCACCGGAAAGCGGCTACGGCTACATCGAAGCGACCTCGCCGTTGGCGGGGGCCACTGCCCCGGTGCCGATCGCCCGGTTTGTGGAGAAGCCCGATCGGGCCACGGCCGAGCAGTTCCTGGCCACGGGACGCTTCACCTGGAACAGCGGCATGTTTCTGTTCAAGGCCAGCGCGATCCTGGCCGAACTGGAGCGGCTGGCCCCGGAGGTGGTGAGCGCCTGCCGCTCGGCCCTGGAGCACGACGCGGCCGATCTGGACTTCCTGCGGCTGGAGCGCGAGGCCTTTGCGGGTTGCCCGAACTTGGCGATCGACGTGGCGGTGATGGAGAAGACCGACCGCGGCGCCGTGCTGCCGCTGGAGGCGGGCTGGAGCGATGTGGGCAGCTGGAGCGCGCTGTGGGAAACCGCCGATCAGGACAGCGACGGCAATGTGCTGCGGGGCCGGGTGATCAGCCATGGGGCACGCAACTGTTACCTGCGCAGCGAACATCGTCTGGTGGTGGGCCTGGGGGTGGAAGACCTGGTGGTGGTGGAAACCGATGACGTGGTGCTGGTGGCCCACAGGGGTCGCGCCCAGGAGGTGAAGGCGGTGGTGGGCCAGCTGGAGGCCGCCGGGGCCAGGGAGAGCAAGGCACACCGCAAGATCTATCGCCCCTGGGGCTCCTACGACGGCGTCACAGAGGGCGGTCGCTGGCAGGTGAAGAAGATCGTGGTGAACCCCGGTGCCAGCCTGTCGCTGCAGATGCACCACCACCGCGCTGAACACTGGATCGTGGTGGCTGGCACCGCCCTGGTGGAGAAGAACGGCGCGGAGGAACTGGTGGGCGAGAACCAGAGCACCTACATCCCGCTGGGTTGCCGCCACCGGCTCACCAACCCCGGCAAGATCCCGGTGGAGATGATCGAGGTTCAGAGCGGGCCGTATCTGGGCGAAGACGACATCGTGCGCTTTGAAGACCGCTACGGCCGCAGCGACCAGCCGCAGCCGCAGGCCGTCGCCAGCTGACTGCCGCTGACAGCGGAATGGATCCAGCCAACCTGTGCCCAACCCTCCAACCAACGACCACCCCTGGGGGCATTCGAAGGACGCCGACCCGGCGTCAACCGGCGGCGTTCTGAGGATGCCTCCAGGTGCGGCAGCGAGAGCTGCTACTCCACGGTGACGCTCTTGGCCAGGTTCCGCGGCTGATCCACATCCAGGCCCCGGTGGGCCGCGATGTGATAACTCAGCAGTTGCATCGGCACCACGGTGAGCAGCGGGCTGAGCAGCTCATCCACCTCCGGCACCGGCAGCAACAGGTCAAACACGTCCGTATCCGGTCCCGTCGGCGCCACACCGATCAGCTGGGCATCCCGTGCCTTGGCCTCCTGGGCGTTGCTGAGCACCTTGTCGAACACCGTGCCCGGCACCGCGATCGACACCACCGGCACCCTGGCATCCAGCAGGGCGATCGGCCCGTGCTTCATCTCACCGGCCGGATAGCCCTCGGCGTGGATGTAGCTGATCTCCTTGAGCTTCAAGGCCCCCTCCAGGGCAATCGGGTAGTTGATCCCCCGCCCCAGGAAGATCACGTCCTGGGTGCTCTCGAAGCGATGGGCGAGCTCTCCGCAGCGACGGTCATGGTCCAGCACCAGCACCCGCAGCTGCTCCGGCACAGCTCTGAGACCAGCCACCAGCGCCTGCAGCCGCTCCCGGGTCACCGTGGCGCCACCGGCCTGCTGCCCCACCCGTCGCTCGGCGAAGGCGATCGCCAGCCCGTAGAACGCCAGCAGCTGGCCCAGGAAGGTCTTGGTGGCCGCCACACCCACCTCAATCCCGGCGCCGATGTCCACCACATCGGTCACCAGGCGTCCCAGGGAGCTCTCCGGCCGGTTGGTGATGCCCAGCAGCCGCGGGGCGTAGGCCGGATCCGCCACCAACCGGCGCCGCTCCTGCTCCATGGCCAGCGCCGCCAGGGTGTCGGCGGTCTCCCCCGACTGGGTGACCCCGATCGTGAGCGTGCCGGGGCTCAGCGGCGGGGGCGCATAGCGGAACTCACTGGCGTGGAACACATTGGTGGGGATCCCGGCAAGCTGTTCCAGCAGATAGGCCCCCACCAGGGCGGCGTGGCGGCTGGTGCCACAGGCCAGCACCTGGATCCGCTCCACACCGGCATAGACGTCGTCATCCAGGGGCAGCGCCACCAGCGGGCCGCCGCCTGGCTCGCCCCCCCCCGCCTCGGCAGCGGCAGCCTGGGGCAGATGGCGGGCCACCCACAGCGCCGCCGTTTCCGGCTGTTCATGGATCTCCTTGAGCATGAAGTGTCGGAAGCTGCGCTTGTCGGCCACGTGCTCCGTGCCGCGCAGCAGGCTCGGCAGACGCTGCATCCGCTCTCCCGCCGCGTCGTACAGCTCGATCCCCAGGGGTGTCAGCAGCGCCACCTCACCGTCTTCCAAGGGCAGGATCGTGCGGGTGAAGCACGCCAGGGCCGGGGTATCGCTGGCGCAGAGAAACTCCCCCTCCCCCAACCCGATCAGCAGCGGGGCGGCCCTACGGGCCACCACCAGCGCCGCCGGTGTCCGGGCCCACACCACCGCCAGGGCGTAGGCCCCATGCAGGAGCGGCAGCACCCGCTGCACCGCCTCCAGCAGCAGAGCACCGCTGGGCCTGCGTCCCGCGGCCTGCAGGTGGGCCAACTGGCGGGCCAGCAGATGGGGAATCACCTCCGTGTCGGTGTCGCTGCGAAACACCACCCCGACCGCCTGCAGCTCCTCCCGCAGGCTGCGGTGGTTTTCGATGATGCCGTTCTGCACCACCGCCAGCTCGCCGCTGCCATCGAGGTGGGGGTGGGCGTTGCGCTCCTCCGGTTTGCCGTGGGTGGCCCAGCGCGTGTGACCGATGCCGCACTGACCTGCCGCGCCGGTCGCCTCATGGCGGGCGGCGAGATTCGCCAACTTGCCCTCGGCCCGCAGGCAATGCAGCCGGCCAACCCCGTCGGCGCCAGCCGGCGCCTCCACGGTCGCGATGCCGGCCGAGTCGTAACCCCGGTATTCCAGTTGCCGCAGCCCCTCCAGCAGTTGTGGCGCCGCCTCCCTCGATCCGATCAGCGCAACGATTCCGCACATGGGGAGAAGCCATCAAAAAGCCCGGCACCGGGCCGGGCTTGAGCTTATGGGAGCCGGGCGCTGCGGCCCAGTCAGGCCAGTGGCTTCAGTAGGCCAGACCCATCGAGCGGGTGGTCTCGTCTCCGAGGTAGACGCGGATGGAGAGGAAATCGGTGGGGCAGGCGGTCTCGCAGCGCTTGCAGCCCACACAGTCCTCGGTGCGGGGGGAGGAGGCGATCTGACCGGCCTTGCAGCCATCCCAGGGCACCATTTCGAGCACATCGAGGGGGCAGGCCCGCACGCACTGGGTGCAGCCGATGCAGGTGTCGTAGATCTTGACGGCGTGGGACATGTGCCTCGGGTGGCGTCAGCGTGGCGGTGGCCGCAGAAACGGCAAGGCGCCCAACGTACCCAAGGGATCCGGGGCGCAAGCATCGCCAGCCAACCGCCTTCACCGATGTTCATACGGCGTTGCTACGGCTGCGGTGGCAGCGGCTCTGGCGGCCGTTCAGGCGAGCCGCCGGCCGCCCTGGAGGCTCCCGGGGCGACCCGTAGAGTGCGGCAACTCTCTCAGCGGCCATGTCCCAGGATGCAATTTTCGAGAAAGTGCGCTCGATCGTTGCCGAGCAGCTCAGTGTCGATGCTGCTGAGGTGAAGGCTGAATCCAATTTCCAGAACGACCTGGGCGCCGACTCCCTGGACACCGTGGAACTGGTGATGGCCCTGGAAGAGGCCTTTGACATCGAAATTCCCGACGAAGCCGCCGAGGGCATCACCACCGTGGGTGACGCCGTCAAATTCATTCAAGAGAAGCAGGCCATCGCCGATGCCGGCCTGACGATCGACGACGCGCTGGAGACCCTCAACCATGGAGCGGCTCAGGCCTGCTTCTCTTGAATGAATTTGACGGCGTCACCCACGGTGGTGATGCCCTCGGCGGCCTCGTCGGGAATCTCGATGTCGAAGGCCTC
>JBJTWP010000132.1:0-7954 GCA_046081805.1 Cyanobacteriota bacterium | reverse complement strand
TACCTCGGTGAGCCGCGGCTGCTGGTGGAGGGCTCGCTCACGCCTCAGACGCGGCTGCTGCTGCGCCGCGAGGTGCGCGAACGGCTGCGGCGGCTCGCCCCCTTCGTGTCCTTCGAGGCCGAGCCCTATCTGGTGTCGGTGCGGCTCAGCCAGACCCTGGGGCCCTTCCGCCCCGGCCAGCAACAGTTCTGGATCGTGGACGGCTTCACGACGAGCCGCAGCTATCCCTACAGCGAGCCGGCACCGGGACGGCCCGATCTGCGTTATCTGCGCAATTCGGTGAAGGCGGTGGTGGATGCCTATGAGGGGCGGGTGGCGTTCTATGTGGCTGAGCCCGACGATCCCCTGATCACGGCCTGGCAACGGCTCTTCCCGGAACTGTTCGTGCAGCTGAGCAGGATGCCGGCGGCCCTGCAGGCCCACATCCGCTATCCGATGCCTCAGTTTGCGCTGCAGACCGCCCAGCTGCTTCGCTACCACGTGACCAACCCCTCGGTGTTCTACAGCGGCGATGACGTGTGGCAGATCCCCAAGGAGATCTACGGCTCCGAGTTAGTGCCGATGGAGCCGTATCACATCAGCGCCCAACTCTCGCCCGAGCTGCCCCCGGAGTTCCTGCTGCTGCAGCCCCTCACCCCCCTGGCCCGCCCCAACCTGGTGGCCTGGTTCGCCGCCCGCAGTGATGCCCCCAACTACGGCCAGCTGGAGCTGCTGCGCTTCCCGAGCCAGACCCCGATCCTGGGCCCGGAGCAGATCACGGCCCTGATCACCCAGAACCCGAAGATCAGCCAGCAGTTCGGCCTGTGGAACCGCTCCGGCTCGGAGGTGATCCGGGGCAATCTGCTGGTGGTGCCGGTGGGCGATGCCCTGCTCTACGTGGAGCCGGTGTACCTGAAGGCCCAGAAAGGCGGGCTGCCCACCCTGGTGCGGGTGGTGGTGAGCGACGGCACCCGCATCGCCATGGAGGCCACCCTCGCCGAGGGGATCGAGGCGCTGCTGGATCCGAAGCGCTCCCTGTCTGCCAACTGAGCCTGCCAACTGAGGCAAGACCCCAGCAGCGGCACTGGAAGCCATCAAAAAGGGCCCCGCAGGGCCCCGGATCCCAATGGCCTGATGGGAATCAGGCGGCGACGGCGGTCTTCGGCTCAAACTCGCCCTTGGCGTAGAGGGTGGCGTAGTAGTTGATGTCGCGCTGCTTGATCTTGCTGGCGTTGCCGGCGGCCCAGAACTGCTGGTAGCGATCGAGGCAAACCTGCTTCATGTAGGCCCGGGCGGGCTTGTTGAAGTGGCGAGGATCGAAGTTGGCGGGATCCTTGAAGGCTGCTTCGCGCACGGCGGCAGTGAAGGCCAGACGGTTGTCGGTGTCGATGTTCACCTTGCGCACGCCGTTGCGGATCCCCTCCTGGATCTCCTCCACGGGCACGCCGTAGGTCTCGGGGATGGCTCCGCCGTACTTGTTGATCAGGTCAAGCCACTCCTGGGGCACCGAGGAGGAGCCGTGCATCACCAGGTGGGTGTTGGGGATGGCCTTGTGGATTTCGGCGATGCGGCTGATGGCCAGCACCTCACCGGTGGGCTTGCGGGTGAACTTGTAGGCGCCGTGGCTGGTGCCGATGGCGATGGCCAGGGCGTCCACCTTCGTTTTGGCGACGAAGTCGGCGGCCTCGGCCGGATCGGTGAGCAGCTGGCTGTGGTCCAGGGTGCCCTCGAAGCCGTGGCCGTCCTCGGCCTCACCCTGGCCGGTCTCCAGGGAGCCCAGGCAGCCCAGTTCCCCCTCCACGCTCACGCCGATGGCATGGGCCACATCCACCACTTCCTTGGTGACCGCCACGTTGTACTCGTAGCTGGCGGGGGTCTTGGCGTCCGCCTCGAGGGAGCCATCCATCATCACCGAGGTGAAGCCGTTGGCCGCGGCGCCGTAGCAGGTGGCGGGGCTGTTGCCGTGGTCCTGGTGCATCACCACCGGGATGTCGGGGTAGGTCTCCACGGCGGCCAGGATCAGGTGGCGCAGGAAGCTCTCACCGGCGTATTGGCGGGCGCCACGGGAGGCCTGCAGGATCACCGGAGAATCGGTTTCATAGGCCGCCTCCATGATCGACTGCACCTGCTCCAGGTTGTTCACGTTGAAGGCAGGGATGCCGTAGCCGTTCTCGGCGGCATGGTCGAGCAGCAGCCGAAGCGGAACGAGCGCCATGGGAACCTCTCGGGCAGGAGATGGAAACTGGGGGGAGTTTAGGTGATGCACCCCGACCCCCTTTCCCAGCCCCTCTGGCCTTGCCGTTGCACGAATAGCGGCACGCCGATGTCGAGGCGGCGGATGTCGAGGCGGCGGATGTGGGCGCGGATGCCGCGGAGGTTGTCGGGGCGGCGCCAACGAGCCATGACCAAGCCCCGCCATCGGCGGGGCTGACGCAGTGTCAGGCGCTCGGTTGAGGCGCCCGAGGACTGGGGGAGCAGGGGACTGGGGGAGCAGTCGATGGGGATTCAGTCGATCAGGTGTTGCTTGCGCAGGGACTGAACGGCGTAGCCGTTCTGCTTGGCGGCGCGACGGGCCTCCTGGGCCTGACGGGCCATTTGCTTGGCGGTGGTGCTGGACATGGACGAGCCTCCTGGGGAATCCGGAACGGTGAGGGGTCAACGTGGAAGAAATAGTAGCCGTTGCTACAGCCTGAGACGGTTTGTAGTGATACCAGTTCACCGTTCCATTGATACGGATCGCCGGCGCCCAGGCTGAGCTGCCACGGGTTGCCGTCGGTGGGGATTCGCGCCGACCGGGGTGCCGTCGGCCTGGAGTCCTGTCGCCGAGCTGGCCTGCCTCAGGCCGGCACCCAGCCCTTGGCCAGGTCGCAGCAGCGTTGGCTGGCGGCGGCCTCCGCCAGGCCCGGCACCATGGGCCGCCCGTTCAGCGCGGCGTCGGCCCACCAGCCGATCAGCCGCTCCACCGGAGCGATCCGGCCGTCGTTCCAGGTGCGGGCGAAGGCCAGGCCCGGATCCGGTTCGATGGACCGCAGCGGCTCGCCGGGTCGGGCCAGCCACAGCCCGAAGCCGTGCACGTAGTCGCTCTGGTTGGAGGAACCCAGAACGGCGGTGCCCTCGCTGCCGTAGAGCTCGATCCAGTAGCCGCGGCCCTGGCGGGTCACGGAAGCCAGGCTCACCTGGGCTGGCACCAGGCGCCCCTCACCATCCTCAAGCTGCAGCTGGGCCAGGGCGATGTCCTCCGCGTCCACGGCGGCGCCGAGACCCGGCTGGTCGGGCAGGGGGCGCTGCTCGATGGCGGTGCTCCGCAAGGCCTGCAGGCTGCGGGTGGGGCCCACCAGCCAGTGCAGGGTGTCGAAGGCGTGGGTGCCGAGGGCACCGAGTACCCCGCCGCCCTGGTCGGAGCGGGAATACCAGGACCAGGGGCGGTTCGCATCGGCCCGGCTGCCCATCAGCCAGTCGAGCTTGACCAGCCACAGTTCCCCCAGCACCCCGGCGGCGACCAGGGCCTTCAACTGCTGAAACAGCGGGACGGCGCGGTATTCAAAATCCACCGCCACGCAGCAACCCCCGCGGATGGCGAGTCGCTGCAGCTCCTCCACCTGGCAGGTCTGCAGTGCCACGGGCTTTTCCAGCAGCAGGGGCTTACCGGCTTCGATGGCCCGACGGGCCAGGTCAAATCGGGGTGCGGGTGGGGTGGCGATCACCACGGCATCAACGGCCGGATCGGCCAACAGGGCCTCGAAATCGCTGTGGCCCGGGAGCCCGGTGGTCCTGCAGGCGGCCTCCAGCCGTTCTGCGCGAGGGTGCCAGAGGGCCACGGGTTCCGTGAGCGGGCCACTGCGCAGGGCCGGCAGATGCACCGTCTCCCCAAAACCCAGGCCGGCGATAGCCACCCTGAGGGGCTTGGCGGCGATGGCGGCGGACATGGCAGCGGCTGGATCAGCTCAGCAGATCCTGCCCGGCGGCACAGGCCGCTTCGATCACGGCATCGATCAGGGGATCCGAGCCGGCCGGCTGCCACTCGGCCCGCAGCCGGGGGAGGCCATTCACCGAGGTGTCGCGGAAGAGCTTCTGGCCGCAGTCCAGCTCCATCACGTAGAGATCGCTCAGGCGGGGGCGAGGGTTGCCCTCCCCCGCCGCCGCCGCTGCGGGAGCGGCGGGTTGGAAGCGGCTCAGCACCGAGAGGTTGCCGCCGCGGCTCAGGCGCAGGCTGCCGGCATCCCACCACTGGCGTCCGGCGTCGCTGCTGGGCACCTCCTGCCAGTCGACCGGCCCGGCCCAGGCCGGAGCCGCCGTGAGCAGGGTCCAGAGCAGGGCCAGCACCATGGCCAGGCGGAGGGCCTGGCGCTGTGACCACAGCCGCCGTGACCACAGCTGCCGTGACGACGGCCGCGGTGACGACGGCCGCGGTGACGACAGTTGCCGGGCACAGTGGTGGCTGGGGTGGCGGCGCTGCTGCTCCATCAGGCGGCCACCGCGGCGCGGACACCGTGCATGCGCAGCAGGGAGGCCAGGGTGCGACGGAAGGTCGGGCGCGGCACGATCGCGTCCACGAAGCCCTTGGACTGCAGGTACTCGGCACTCTGGAAGCCCTCGGGCAGCTTTTCGCGCAGGGTCTGCTCGATCACACGGCGGCCGGCGAAGCCGATCAGGGCCTTGGGTTCGGCCAGGATCAGGTCGCCGAGCATGGCGAAGCTGGCGGTGACGCCGCCGGTGGTGGGGTGGGTGAGCAGGGGCACATAGAGCAGCCCGGCCTGCTGGTGGCGCTGCAGGGCGCCGGAGATCTTCGCCATCTGCATCAGGCTGAGCATGCCCTCCTGCATGCGGGCACCACCGGAGGCGCACACGATCAGCAGGGGATAGCGGCGGGCGGTGGCCTGCTCGATCAGGCGGGTGAGCTTTTCGCCCACCACGGAGCCCATGGAGCCGCCCATGAAGCGGAAATCCATCACCCCGAGGGCCAGGGGCAGCCCCTCAATCCGGCAGAGACCCGTCACCACCGCATCGCGCAGGCCGGTGCTGCGCTGGCTGTCGCGGAGGCGGTCGGCGTAGCTGCGGCGATCCTTGAAGCCCAGGGGATCGGTGGGGGTCAGGTCGCTGTCGAGTTGCCCGAAGCTGTCGGGATCGGCGATCAGGCCGATGCGCTCCTCGCTGTCGATGCGGTGGTGGTGGCCGCAGCCCTTGCACACACTGGCGTTGGCCAGCAGATCCTTGCGGTACACCACCAGCCCACAATCGGGGCACTTGCTCCAGAGGCCGTCGTCCTCATTGAGCTCCTGGGGGTTGCGCACCACCGGGGCCGTTTTGCGGCGGTCTGCGAACCAGTCGAACAGCGACATGGGCGATGGCAACGGAAGAAGGTTGGAGCGTCAGCCGGGATCAGGCCATGAACGGGCTCAAGCCCAGCATGGTCAGCCAGGGGTCGTGGCCGGTCAACCACACCAGGGCGGCGCCGGCCGCCAGGAACGGACCAAAGGGGAAGGGTTCCTGCCGCCCCAGTCGTCCTGTGAGCCGGGCCAGGCCCCCGACCAGGGCGCCGCCGAACACCGCCAGCACGACTGTGAGGCCCAATCCGGTGAGCCCCAGCCAGGCCCCCACCAGGGCCGCCAGCTTGGCGTCTCCCAGCCCCAGGGCCGGTTTGCCGATCAGCAGCTGGGCCAGGCCGCTGACTCCCTCAAATCCCAGCAGTCCCACCCCCGCAGCGAGCAGGTGATGAAAGAGCACCTCCCTGCCGACGGCCCCACCCTGGCTAAAGCCGATCACGGCGGTCATGGCCAGGCCCAGCACCACTCCATGGCGGCAGAGTGGCTCCGGCAGCCACATTCGATCGAGGTCGATCAGGGTGAGCGGCAGCAGCCAGCTCAGTAGCAGCCAGCCCGCCAGCGCCAGCAGCCATGCACTGGCTGCTGGCCCCAGGCCGGCCGGCGTGCCGGCCAGCGCGGCCTGCAGGGCGGCCACCCAGAGCCCGGCCGTGAGCCATTCCATCAGGGGGTAGCGGACGGCGATGGCGGTGCCGCAGTGGCCGCAGCGACCGCGCAGCAGCAGCCAGCCAAGGATCGGCAGGTTTTCAAACCAGCGCAGGCGGCTGCCGCACTTTGTGCAATGGCTGGGGGGATGCACGATGGATTCCTCCCTCGGCAACCGCCAGGCCACCACATTGAGGAAACTGCCCACACAGGCCCCCACCAGAGCCGTCAGCCAGGGCAGGGCAACCAGGTCAACGGGCATCAGGGTTGCAGACACTGGGTTCGGTCAGGGTGCCAGGGTTAAGCGCATGGCTTTTGCCAGGGCCAGGCGCTGCCTGGGGCCCTGGGGCTCGTTGCTGTGGGCCCAAGTCAGTCCAGCTTCTTCTTCTCTTCGATCATCCGGTGAATGATCGGGGTGAGGATCAGCTCCATGGCGAAGCCCATCTTGCCGCCATCCACCACGATCGAGGTGGGGCTGGACATGAAGGAGTCGTGGATCATGTCGAGCAGGTAGGTGAAGTCGATCCCCCACTTCTCCCGGGCTCCCTTGCGGAGGTGCACGATCACGAACGACTCGTCCGGGGTGGGGATGTCGCGGATCATGAACGGGTTTGAGGTGTCCACGGTGGGGACCCGCTGGAAGTTGATGTCGGTCTGGCTGAACTGCGGGCAGATGTGGTTGATGTAATCCGGCATGCGGCGCAGGATCGTGTCCACGGTGGCCTCGGCGGAGTAGCCGCGCTCCTTGTTGTCGCGGGCGATCTTCTGGATCCACTCCAGGTTCACGATCGGCACCACGCCCACCAGCAGGTCGGCCAGGCCGGCCACGTCGTAGCCCTCTCCCTTCACGCCGCCGTGAAGACCCTCGTAGAAGAGCAGGTCGGTGCCGGTGGGGATGGGCTCCCAGGGGGTGAACTGGCCGGGCTCCAGGTCGGTGCCGAGGCGGGCGTTGTGCTCGGCGGCCTCCTCCACCGAGTGCAGGTAGTAGCGCTTCTCGCCACCGCCGGTCTCGCCGTAGCTCTGGAACAGCTCCGCGAGCTTGTCGAAGAGATTGGCCTCGGGGCCGAAGTGGGAGAAGTTCTCGCCCTTGGCCATGGCGGCGGCCATCGCCTCCTTCATCGGCCCCCGCTCGTAACGGTGGTAGCTATCGCCCTCGACCACCGCCGGCGTGATCCCTTCCCGTTTGAAGATGTGCTCGAAGGCGCGCTTGACGGTGCTGGTTCCGGCGCCGGAGGAACCGGTGACAGACACGACCGGATGACGCTTCGACATCGTCGCAGGGGGGGTGTAACACGGAGAGTTTCGCAGATCACCGTCCCGGCCCCCTCCCCCGACGCTTGGTCCGCCCCGATGCCAAGGCACAGGCCGCCTGCGCCTGGCCGCAAGGATGGGCAGCGACGGCGGGCGTGCCGAGCCGGCGGGATCACGGTGAGATCAGTCGGCCAGGGCGGCCAGCAACCGCTCGCCCATCGCCGCACAACCCAGCCGCACACAGCCCTCCGCCATCAGATCAGCGGTGCGGAAGCCCGCTGCCAACACCCGGTCGACGGCCGTTTCCAGCTCGGTGGCGGCAGCCTCTTGCTTCAGGCTCACCCGCAGCAGCATCGCGGCCGACAGCACCATCGCCAGGGGATTGGCCAGGTCCTGGCCGGCGATGTCGGGGGCGGAGCCATGCACCGGTTCAAACAGCCCGGGCCCGGAGGAGCCAAGCGATGCCGAGGGCAACATGCCGATCGATCCGGTCAGCATCGCCGCCTCATCGCTGAGGATGTCGCCAAAGAGATTGCTGGTCAGCAGCACATCGAACTGGCGAGGGTTGCGGACCAGCTGCATGGCCGCATTGTCCACATACATGTGGCTGAGCTCCACGCCGGGATAGTCGACGTGAAGAGCCTCCACCCGATCGCGCCAGAGCTGGCTCACCTCCAGCACATTGGCCTTGTCCACCGAGCAGAGCCGGCCGCGACGGTCGCTGGCCAGGTCGTATGCCACCCGGGCGATGCGATCGA
>JBJTWP010000131.1:0-4669 GCA_046081805.1 Cyanobacteriota bacterium | reverse complement strand
AGTGGGCAATAGATTTTGAATCTAAATATTTTGCTAACGTTTCATTGCCTTGGGGAATACGAGTTTTATCCGTTGTACGAAGACCATATTGAAAAGGATAAGTTGTTAGTCATCTAATGGGCACTTCGAAAAATAGATCTTGCCTCAAAAAATCATTACCTGAAACCCTTGAAACCTCATTTATATTTCTCAATAAATCAGCCCTTTTCTCAATAAGCTTGAATTAATTGATATTTTTACAACAGATATTTTTTGTATCTCAGTACTGAGTCAACATCATTTTTTTTTATACTTTTGGTTTGATTTAGGTGTGGCTTGTGAAAAAAGTTTTTGTTACGGGTTGTGCTGGTTTTATCGGCAGTAATCTAACCGATCGCCTACTAAGCATGGATATTGCAGTTACAGGTTATGATAACTTTTCCACTGGTCAAGAACATTTTTTAGCATCAGCTTCTGAAAATTACAACTTCAACTTAGTTCGTGGTGATTTGTTAGACCAAGCCTTGCTTAATAAATCCATGCAGGATTGCGACATGGTATTTCACTTGGCAGCGAATGCTGATGTCCGTTTCGGAACGAATCATCCTCGGCGTGACCTTGAACAAAATACCATTGCCACCTCCAATGTTTTAGAAGCAATGATTCAGAATGGTATTCGACGTATTGCTTTTTCTTCCACTGGGTCTGTATATGGTGAAGCCCCAGTCATTCCCACATCGGAGAATTCCCCTTTTCCAATTCAAACATCCCTTTATGGGGCATCTAAACTAGCTGGAGAAGCTTTAATTACTGCATACTGTGAAGGTTTTGGATTTCAATCCTGGATTTTTCGTTTTGTTTCCATTTTGGGTGAACGGTATACTCATGGACATGTTTTTGACTTTTATAAACAATTAAAAGCTGATCCAACACGTTTGGTAGTTTTGGGTAATGGCAGCCAGCGCAAGTCTTATCTCTATATTCATGACTGCCTAGATGCTATATTATTGGCTGTAGAGTGCGCCTGTGAACGGGTTAATATATTTAATTTGGGAGTGGATGATTATTGCCAGGTAAATGACTCCATTGGCTGGATCTGTCAAGAATTAGGAGTCAATCCTCAGTTGGAATATGTAGGAGGCGATCGCGGTTGGATTGGCGACAATCCCTTCATTCATCTTGATGTCAGCAAGATTCAGTCCCTGGGCTGGGAGCCAAAACTGACCATCCGGGAGGGGGTGATTAAAACCGTTCAATACCTGAGAGCTAACGAATGGGTCTTTGAGGCACGTCACTAATATGAAAATTTGTGTTCAGGGCCTGTGGCATTTAGGGTCAGTGACAGCCGCCTGTCTTGCCTCAGTGGGGCATGATGTTATCGGGTTAGAGTTTGACAGCGAAACGGTTCGGGGTTTATCCAGTGGCAAAGCCCCTTTGTTTGAGCCAGGTTTGGATGCTTTATTAAAACAGGGCCTTGAGGCAGAGCACCTCCGCTTCTCATCGATTGTCGATAGCACCCTTGCCGATGTAGAAGTTCTGTGGGTTGCCTATGATACCCCCGTTGATGACGATGACCAGGCCGATGTCGATTACGTTTTGACCCAGGTTCAGGCCGTACTTCCCCATCTGCCGCCAGAGGCTATAGTGCTGGTGTCATCTCAACTTCCCGTAGGGTCGATCAAACGTCTAGAAACCCTTGCCACTCAGACCCATGCCAGACCAGACCTGGGTTTTGCCTGCTCCCCTGAAAATCTGCGCCTAGGCAAGGCTTTGGAAGTGTTTCTCCATCCCGATCGCATTGTGGTCGGCACACGCCAAGCAAGGGATCGAACCCGTCTAGAGAACCTACTACACCCCATTAGCGATCGCATCGAATGGATGTCTGTGGAGTCCGCCGAGATGACCAAACATGCCATCAATGCCTTTTTAGCCACCTCCGTTACCTTTGCCAATGAAATTGCTTCAATTTGCGAATTAGTGGGGGCAGATGCCAAGCAGGTAGAACGGGGACTGAAATCAGAGCATCGTATTGGCCCCAAGGCCTATCTTTCTCCAGGGGCCGCCTTTGCTGGTGGAACCCTGGCTAGAGATATTCAATTTCTTAGTCGGGCTGCCGTCCAACGTAATTTGCCTATCCCCCTATTGTCGTCGGTTAAGCCTAGCAATGATGAACACAAAAACTGGGTGCGCCGATGTTTACGAACCAAATTTCCCACTTTAGCCGGTCGTACCATTGCGGTATGGGGGCTTACCTATAAGCCTGGCACCAACACCCTGCGTCGCTCCCTAGCGGTGGAATTGTGCAACTGGCTGCTGACAGAAGGGACTCAGTTGCAGGTTCATGACCCAGCCGTAGAGGATCTTCCTGAAAATTGGTCAGATTCTGTTATGCGTAGGTCTACCCCGCTGGAGGCTCTTGACAGGGCAGATGCCCTGGTAGTGGCTACAGAATGGCCCCAATATAAAGATATTCAACCCCACCACCTGGAAAGCATTAGACCGGGGTTAGTGGTGGTCGATGCCAATCGATTTTTACAGCACCTGAACGTTGATGGAGTCGATTATGTCGCCGTTGGTACCCCACAAGGAGCTAAGTAAGCAATGACCGGAATCCTGAAGGGAAAAGTCGCCATTATCACCGGTGCGAACCAGGGCTTTGGCCTGGCAATTGCCCAACAATATCTGGCAGAAGGGGCAAGCATAGCTATCTGTGCTCGTAATCACAGCCTTCTGCAATCCGTCAGAGAGGACCTATTAATATCGGCTTCTCCCGGGCAGAAAGTATTTGCCCGAGGAGTCGACGTATCAAGCCCAGATCAAGTTGATGGGTTTATTCAGCAGGTTGTCAATGAATTTGGCACCATTGATATCCTGGTAAATAATGCTGGCGTCTACGGCCCCAAGGGAGAGATTGAGGCTGTTGACTGGAGTGATTGGGTTAAGGCCATAGAGATCAACCTGCTTGGTTCGATTCTGCTTTGTCGCGCTGTGTTGCCGGTTTTTAAGGCTCGACGTGGGGGCAAAATTATTCAACTCTCTGGTGGTGGAGCGACGAACCCCATGCCTCGCATTAGCGCCTATGCGGTGTCTAAGGCGGGTATAGTGCGCTTTGTAGAAACCCTAGCAGAGGAGGTCCGAGAATTTGGCATTGACGTTAATGCCATCGCCCCCGGCGCATTAAATACCCGTTTACTAGATGAAGTCCTCGACGCAGGACCAGAAAAGGTTGGTCAAGGTTTTTATGAGCGTGCGCTCAAACAAAAGCAGAACGGTGGATCACCCCTGGATGTTGGGGTTGGCCTAGCTTTGTTTTTAGCATCAGAAGATAGCAAAGGTATCACAGGTAAGCTGATCAGTGCAGTTTGGGATCGATGGGAAGATTGGCCCCTACACCTGGATGAGCTCAATAAAACCGATATCTATACCCTGCGGCGCATTGTTGGACGAGACCGGGCCATGACCTGGGGAGATAAATGATTAATATCGGCATTATTGGTTGTGGATTGATTGGCCAAAAGCGCGCCAGGGCCCTGGGTCAAGGCGGTCGCCTGGTGGCCTGTGCAGATATCGATTTAAACCGGGCCCAGGCCCTGGCGGGCAACCAAGCTAAAGCCTTTGCTAATTACCAGGATCTTCTCGCTCTCCCCGAGGTGGAGGCCGTGGTGGTGGCTACCCTGCACGACTCCCTGGCCGCCATCACCTTGGCTGCGATCCAGGCGGGTAAACACGTTCTGGTGGAAAAACCCGCCGCGCGCCATCCCCAGGAGCTAGAGCCGCTCATGGCGGCGGCGGCGGAAATCGGGGTTAAGGTTCGAGTGGGCTTCAATCACCGGTATCATCGGGCCATGCTCAAGGCCAAGCAGTTGCTTGATGATGGCGCCCTGGGCAACCTGATGTTTCTCAGAGCTCGCTATGGCCATGGGGGTCGAGTTGGCTATGACCAGGAGTGGCGCTCCAGACCGGAGCTATCGGGGGGAGGAGAGTTAATTGATCAGGGGCCTCACCTGATTGATCTGTCCCGTTGGTTTTTGTCTCAAGAATTTGTCGAGGTTCAGGGCTTTGCCCACACCTACTATTGGGATATGCCGGTGGATGATAACGGCTTTATGTTGCTCAAAACCGCCAACCATCAGACTGCGTTCCTCCATGCCTCCTGCACCGAGTGGAAAAATCTTTTTTCCATGGAGATCTATGGCCGTGATGGCAAGTTAGAACTTTCTGGGTTAGGGGGCAGCTATGGTGTAGAACGATTGACCTGGTACAAAATGCTACCTGAAATGGGGCCTCCTGAAACCACTACCTGGGAATATCCGATGGCGGATAATTCCTGGGCGGTTGAGTTGGCTGAATTTTATCAGGACATTTTTGTGAATCGACCGGTGGATGCCGGCCTTCAGGATGCCTATGAATCCCTGAAGGTCATTCAACAGATCTATCGGGTCTCTGGTTATGATTTCTGATTAAGTTTCTCGAAAAAATAGAACAGAAGTATGCACAACGACTGTGGAGTGGTTGGCTAAAGTCCACCGCCAAGTTTTATTAGAAAACATCAGGAATAGACCTTATGATTATCGCCCGCAGTCCGCTACGTATCACCCTCGGTGGGGGGGGCACCGACCTGCCCTCCTACTACCGTGACCACGAAGGCTTTTTGATCGCCGCGGCCATCGATAAATACGTTTACGTTACC
>JBJTWP010000130.1:0-7303 GCA_046081805.1 Cyanobacteriota bacterium | reverse complement strand
CGCCGGGCCTGGCTGCGCAGCAGCTGCAGAAACTGATCCGGCTCCAGCTCCCCCTCCGCCATGGCCCCGAGTCGCGCCAGGGTGCGGCGCAGGTCCGGCAGCTCGCTGTTGAGTTCCGCGGCGGAATAGTCCCGCTGGCCGGCCATCACCTCCGCAAACCGCTCCCGCCGCTGGCGCTTCTCCACCGGGTAGGCGGCCATCAGCGCCTCGCGGCAGAGCCGCCAGGCGCTGCCCGCCGTGAGCAGCTGGGCCAGGGCCGCACTGAGCGCCCCCGCCTCGCTGTCGCTGATGCGCAGATCGAAGGCCAACGGTGGCGGCCGCAGCCCCACGAACACCTCCAGCAACTCCCCCGGCCCGAGCACCGGCGCGCCCTCGTCCTGCACCGGCAGCGCCGAGTCCTCCAGGGCCGCCAGCAGCTCCGGACTGCCGACCAGAGGGGCCCGCAGGGCCGGACCCAGCTGCCCGTTGCGCACCTCGGCGGCCAGCAGCTGGTTGACGCGCCCGAGGGCCAGGAACACCTCCGGCCCCGGGGAGGCGAGCTTGCCGTTGCGCAGCATCGAGATCTGGGAGTTGTGCACCCGGCCCAGATCCAGGGCCTCGGCCAGGGCTGGCAACACCTTGTGGTTCCAGCCGTTGCGCTCGTGCCACACCCGGATCAGATGGGCGAAGGCGACACGACCAGCGGCGAGCTCGTCCCGGTAACCCACGCGCACAACTCCTCCCGAGAGTGATGGCCCGCCCGGGGCCAGCGCGACCCAGAAGCAGTGCCGAATCCGGATCACCTTCGCAGCATGATCCGATTTCGTATTGCTACCATTGTACCGATTGAGCCAGGAGTGGTCGCATGACCGCCGCACCAGCCCGCCAGTCGGGCGCTTCCCTTGCCTCCCGGGGCACCCGCCAGCCCGCCTTCATCAATGGCGGCGCCCAGGGCATCCGCCGCGCCGCGGCCCTGCATCAGCCCCGCGCCGGCAAACCCGCCCCGGAGGTGAAGCGGGGAACCCGCTGGGGCACCGTCGCGTTCATGGTGGCCATCCACGGGCTGGCGGTGGTGGCCCTGCTGCCCCGCTTCTGGAGCGTGCCGGCCGTGGCCAGCTTCCTGGTGCTGTATTGGGTCACCGCCTGCCTGGGGGTGACCATCGGCTACCACCGGCTGCTCAGCCACCGCGCCTTCCGCGTGCCCCAGTGGCTGGAGCGCTTCTTCGCCACCTGCGGCGCCCTCAGCTGCCAGCACGGGCCGATCGACTGGGTGGGCCTGCACCGCCACCACCACAAGTTCTCCGACACGGTCGTCGATCACCACACCAGCCTCAGGGGCTTCTGGTGGAGCCACATGGGCTGGATGCTCACCACCATCCCGGCCATGGGCGCCGTGCCCCGGCTCACCGGTGATCTGGCCAAGGACCCCTACTACCGCTGGCTGAACGACTGGTTCCTGCTGCTGCAACTGCCCCTGGCCGGGCTGCTGTTCTGGATCGGCACCATCACCGGTGCCGGCGGCTGGGCCCTGGTGCTCTGGGGCATCCCCCTGCGCCTGGTGGTGGTGTACCACTGCACCTGGCTGGTGAATTCCGCCACCCACCTCTGGGGCGACACCGCCCACGCCAGCGGTGATGGCTCCCGCAACAACGCCTGGGTGGCAGCGCTCACCTTCGGCGAGGGCTGGCACAACAACCACCACGCCTTCCCCCACTCGGCCCGCCACGGCTTCGGTCGCCAGATCGACCTCACCTGGCAGCACATCCGTCTGATGCGCCGCCTCGGGCTGGCCACCCAGGTGCGGCTGCCGGCCGCGGCGGTGCCCCGCCAGCCCTGATCTATGGTGCCGAATCGGCTAGCTGATCAGAACCCCGTCTCGAACCCATGGCCAAGCGCGTGCAAGTCGTTCTCAACGCTGACGTCCTCAGCCTGGGCAAGGTCGGTGATCTGGTGGAGGTGGCCCCCGGTTACGCCCGCAATTTCCTGGTGCCCACCGGCAAGGCCGTGCCCGTGACTGCCGCGGTGCTGCGCCAGGTGGAGGCGCGACGGGCCAAGGAGGCCGAGCGCCAGGCCGCCATCAAGGCCGAGGCCGAGGCCTTCCGCACCGCCCTGGCCACGATCGGCCGCTTCACGGTGAAGAAGCAGACCGGCGGCGACGACGTGCTGTTCGGCACCGTGACCAACGGCGATGTGGCTGAGGCGATCGAGGCCGCCACCAAGAAAGAGGTGGATCGCCGCGCCATCATCGTTCCCGAAATCCACCGCACCGGCGCCTACAAGGTGCAGGTGAAGCTCCACCCCGAGGTGGTGGCCGAGATCAACCTGGAGGTGGCCAGCTACTGAGCCAGCTCCTGAGTCGGTTGTTCCCCCCTGACCCCAAACGCCCACCCTTCGCCGTCAGGGCCTTCCCGGCTCTGGCGGCTTTGCGTTGAAGGGCGCGGCCTGCTGTTGAAGTGCTCCGGTGGCCAGGCCCCGACCCGGCGACGACTGGCTCCCCCACGATGGTTCTTTCCCCTCCCCTGACCAATTCTGATCCCAGCGACGGGCCCCGCCGCGGTCGCCGCCGCGACGAGGGCCCCTTTGAGGGCCTGCCCGATGCGGTGCCGCCCCAGAACCTGGAGGCGGAGGAGGCCGTGCTGGGGGGCATCCTGCTCGACCCGGATGCCATGAGCCGCATCGCCGACGCGCTCCGGCCCGATGCCTTCTACCTGGGCGCCCACCGCGAGATCTATCGCACCGCCCTGATGCTCCACAGCCAGGGCAAGCCCACCGACCTCACCGCCATGACCGCCTGGCTGGCGGACACGGGCCACCTGGAGAAGGTGGGGGGCAGCGGCCGGTTGGTGGAGCTGGTGGAGCGGGTCACGTCCACCGCCTCGATCGACCAGGTGGCCCGCCTGGTGATGGACAAGTTCCTGCGGCGCCAGCTGATCCGCTCCGGCAACGAGGTGATCGCCCTGGGCTTTGACCAGGGCAAGCCGATGGATCAGGTGCTGGATGAGGCGGAGCAGAAGATCTTCGCCATCAGCCAGGAAAAACCCAGCAAGGGGCTCACGCCCACGGTGGAGATCCTCACCCGCACCTTCGAGGAGATCGAGAGCCGCTCGGTGGGCACCTCGGTGGCGGGCATCCCGGTGAACTTCTACGACCTGGATGCCATGACCCAGGGACTGCAGCGCAGCGACCTGATCATCATCGCGGGCCGTCCGGCCATGGGCAAAACCGCGATCACGCTCAACCTGGCCAAGAACGTGGCCCAGCTGCACGGCCTGCCGGTGTGCGTGTTCAGCCTGGAGATGAGCAAGGAGCAGCTCACCTACCGGCTGCTGGCGATGGAAACCGGCATCGAGAGTGGCCGGCTGCGCACCGGCCGGCTGCAGCAGGAGGAGTGGCCGCTGCTGGGCCGGGGCATCGACGCCCTGGGCCAGATGCCGATCTACATCGATGACAAGCCCAACGTGAGCGTGCTGGAGATGCGCTCGCTCTGCCGGCGACTGCTGGCGGAAACCGGCCGGGAGCTGGGACTGGTGGTGATCGACTACCTGCAGTTGATGGAGGGCGGCGGCAGCGACAACCGGGTGCAGGAGCTGTCGCGGATCACCCGCGGCCTCAAGGGCATGGCCCGGGAACTCAACGTGCCGGTGGTGGCCCTGTCCCAGCTGAGCCGGGGCGTGGAATCCCGCACCAACAAGCGGCCGATGCTCTCCGACCTGCGGGAATCGGGCTCGATCGAGCAGGACGCCGACCTGGTGCTGATGATCTACCGCGACGAGTACTACAACCCCGACACCACCGACCGCGGCATCACGGAGGTGATCGTGACCAAGCACCGCAACGGGCCGGTGGGCACGGTGAAGCTGCTGTTCGAGCCCCAGTTCACCCGCTTCAGGAATCTGGCGGCCTGAGGCCTCGCTCGGGGGGCGGGCAAAGCTCCAAGGCTGCCGCCAGCGTCAGCACCCCCGCCCCCTGACCGCCGAGATCTGCGCCATGGCTGACAGACCGCCGGGAATGGGCGGCGGCAAGGAGTCAGCTGCGGCAGGAATTGAGCGGCTGCACCGTTTGATCTCCGCAGCGTAGGGTTGCTGCCGTGCCAGACCGCTCATTCATAGGATTAAGAATAACGCTGCAGACAGGACTATAGACAAGATGTTTACCATTTATAGCCTGGGACTGCCTCCAGGATAAATGTTGTGGACTTTCGCTCTGTTGTGGATTCTCGCTATGTTGTGCCCCTCAGATAGATCTGCCGGCCGGCGCCGCCTGCGGAGTCAAGCAGGCCAGCCAGAAGCCCCAGCAGGCACATCAGCGCATGACGTTTCGCGATGCCCACGCGGACGGACCGCGAAGAAAGGCATGGCCAAGCAGAGCGTCACGGTGCGCATCGAACCGGAGCTGGTGCGCTGGTTTCGCGACCGGGCGCGACTGCCCCGCTGCGAGGGGGTGCTCAGCGCATGGGGCCCGGCCCTGGCGCAGCAGGGCGCTGGGAGTGATCCGGAACCGCTGCACGACCTCGCGGCTGAAGCGGGCCTGGCTGAGGTAGCCGCAGCACTGGGCCACGGCGGAGGCGGTGAGGTTCGGCGCGGGAAGCGGCAGCTCGGCAAACGCCGCTCCATAGGATCCAGCCATTGAGCGGCCTGCAGCCTTGTCCACCGTTTCTGCCGCCAGCCAGACCCTCACCCTGCCCGCTGGCGGCAGCCTGCAGGGCCATCTGCGGGTGCCGGGCGACAAATCGATCTCCCACAGGGCCCTGCTGTTCGGCGCAATCGCCGAAGGCGACACCCGCATCGAGGGCCTGCTGCCGGCGGAAGACCCGCTCAGCACCGCCGCCTGCCTGCGGGCGATGGGGGTGGAGGTGTCGGAGATCCGCGCCGGAGAGGTGGTGCTGGTGCGGGGTGTGGGCCTCGATGGCCTGCAGGAGCCGGCCGACGTGCTCGATTGCGGCAACTCCGGCACCACGATGCGCCTGATGCTCGGCCTGCTGGCGGGCCGCAGCGGTCGCCACTTCGTGCTCACCGGCGACAACTCGCTGCGGGGTCGGCCGATGCGCCGGGTGGCCGAACCCCTGAGCCGCATGGGGGCCACGATCCACGGCCGCAGGGAGGGCAACTTCGCGCCCCTGGCGGTGCTGGGCCAGGCCCTGCAGGGCGCCACCGTCAACACCCCCGTGGCCTCGGCCCAGGTGAAGAGCGCCCTGCTGCTGGCGGCCCTCACGGCCGAGGGCCCCACCACCGTGATCGAGCCGGCCCAGAGCCGCGACCACAGCGAGCGGATGCTGCGGGCCTTCGGCGCCCAGCTGGAGGTGGGCGGGGCCGAGCGCACCCGCGTCACCGTGACCCCCGGCAGCACCCTGCTGGGCCAGAGCGTGGTGGTGCCCGGCGACATCAGCTCGGCGGCCTTCTGGCTGGTGGCCGGGGCGATCACCCCCGGCGCCGACCTCACCGTGGAGAACGTGGGGCTCAACCCCAGCCGCACCGGCATCCTGGATGTGCTCGAGCAGATGGGCGCCCGGATCACCGTGCTGAACCAACGCGACGTGGCCGGAGAGCCCGTGGGCGATCTGCGCGTGACCCATGGCCCCCTGCAGGCCTTCAGCATCGGCGGCGGGATCATTCCGCGCCTGGTGGATGAGATTCCGGTGCTGGCGGTGGCGGCCTGTCACGCCGAGGGGGTGAGCCACATCAGCGGGGCCGAGGAGCTGCGGGTGAAGGAAACCGACCGGCTGGCCGTGATGGCGCGCCAGCTGGGGGCGATGGGCGCCCGGATCGAGGAGGCCGACGACGGCATGGCCATCACCGGCGGAACCCCCCTCCAGGGGGCGGCGGTGGACAGCGAGACCGACCACCGGGTGGCGATGAGCCTGGCGGTGGCCGCCGTCAGCGCCAGGGGCGACACCCACCTGGGGCGCCCCGGTGCCGCGGCGGTGTCCTATCCGGGCTTCTGGGACGACCTGGCCCGCCTGCGCGGCTGAGGGCCGCCCTGGGAGCCAGCGAGCCGCCAGCCGATCTCCAGCAGGGACTGGAGAGACGTCGCAGCGGCGATGGCAGCTTCAGCCTGTGGAGCCACCAGTTCGCCGAGGGCTTCCACAGTGGGCGCGGCGCCGTGCGAGAAGCCCGGGAAACCTTCCTGGCTCCGGCGGAACTGCACCGCTTTGCCCGTGGGAGCACCATCACCGTGGTGGAGCTGTGTGTGGGCACCGCCAGCAACACCGCGGTCCTGCTGGAGGCCTGCGCTGCCCTGGGACTGGGGCTGCGGTGGTGGGGGCTGGAGCTGGACCCGGAACCCCTGCGGCTGGCGCTGGCGGACCAGCCGTTTCGACGCCAGTGGCATGGCGCGAGCCTGGAGCTGCTGGAGCAGCTGCAGCGGCAGGGCCGCTGGCACAGCCCCCTGGGGCAAGGACGGTTGCTCTGGGGCGATGCCCGCCGCAGCCTGGAGACCCTGCCGGCTGCGCTGCGGGGGGCTGTCCAGCTGGTGCTCCATGACGCCTTCTCGCCGCGCCATTGCCCCCAGCTGTGGACCGTGGAAGTGCTGGGGGATCTGGGCCGCCTGCTGGCACCCCAGGGGCGACTGATCACCTACTGCTCGGCCGCCGCCGTGCGCCAGGGACTGCGCCTGGCGGGACTGGAGCTGGCGGCGATCCCCGGGCCGGAACCCTGGCAGGCTGACAGCGTGGCCAGGCCTGCCCGGCAGACCTGGAGCGGCGGGACCGTGGCCTGCCCGGGGCCGCTGGCAGCCTCAGCCCGGCTGCGCCCCCTGGGACCGATGGAGTTGGAGCACCTCGGCACCAGCGCGGCGGAGCCCTATCGCGACCCCGAGCGCCGGGCCAGCGCTGCGGAGATCCTGACCAACCGCAGCCAGGCCCAGGCTGCCGGTCTGGCCAACGGCAGCCTGCGTCCGAGCAGTGCCTGGCGTCGACGTTGGGGACTGGACAGCCGCCCCTGGGGGCCAGAGGGCGCCGCCCCTCCCAGGGCTGCGTCCGCCTCCAGGGTGGATGCCAGCTGATGAACATCTCCACTGCTGTTGCAAGCCGGCACTAAAGCAAAACAGTCAGCTGAGCAGTTCAGTGCGTCAAGTGCCTTGCAGTGTTCGCAGCTGTCCAGGGCCGCAGTTCACTGGTACGCTTTCGCCCAAGGTCAATCTCTGCACCCGAACCATGCCCCAGCAGCAAGGGGCCAGGCCATGAAATGCCCGGGATTCCAGTCGTTCCTGCAGGCCGTGGCGGCTGACCCAGCTCTCCAGCAGCAGTGCGGTGCGGTCAGGGATCTGGGGCAACTGGTGCAGCTGGCCCAGTCCGCCGGCTTTGCCGTCAACCCCAGGGAGCTGCAGT
>JBJTWP010000129.1:0-8415 GCA_046081805.1 Cyanobacteriota bacterium | reverse complement strand
TGGAGGTTGATCTCGGTGCTGATGGCGGCTGCACACGCCTGCGCACCACCTGGATCCCCCAGGCCACCGTCGAGAAGGTGGTTCCCCGCTCTGATGTGGGTTGCGAGCTGGCCATGGAGGAAGCGATCCTGCAGGATCGCTTCCTCCTCCCGCAGCTGCGACAACTCCTCTGCCTGGAGGGCCGCCCCGGCCTCGGCGGCCGGGGGATGAATCGCCAGCCAGCGCTCGCCCAGCCCCGTGCGTTCCCCGGCCAGTTGCACGAAGGCCCGCTTCACATGGCCCAGCAACGGCTGCGTCTCGATCCCGTCCAACACCTGCAGCGCCAGCTCCAGGCCGGCCTGCACAGGCCACGGGTTTCCTGCAGCAAGCCGGTGAAGCGCCGCAGCTCGCCCGCACCCTCTGGCTTCAGCCGCACCTGCTCCGGCAGATGACGCCAGAGCTCGTGGATCAGGCTTCCGGTGCGCCGCGTGCCGCGGTCGCTGCTCAGCAGCACCTCCCAGCGCCCGTAGAACTTGGCCGGCTCCGGCTGGATCTGGCACAGCAGCGCCTCCAGCTCCTGGCGGGCCTGGTGCAGATCATCGGGTTCCTCCCGCTGATGGGCCCTGATGTTGCGACCCTCGCTGCGCAGGTCCTGCAACACCTGCACCTTCACCGGCACCGCCTCGTCGAGCAGCACCAGTTGCAACTGTCCGGCCAGCAGGGCCAGGCCGCGTTCCTGATCCAGGGACACCGCTGCTTGAAGACTGCCGTAGTTCGTGCGCTCGGGCACCTGGCAACTGCTGCTGCTGGTTCATGGTGGCGGAACAAGCTCACCCTGAACGGATCGGGACATTGATCGAGGTTGGCTGGGTTGATCGCGGAGGGGCTGCAGCGCGGTCTGGACGACGCCCTGCAGCCCGATGTCGATCAGGGATCAGCTCAGAACCATTCCAGAACCGCCGCCTCCTTGCTGTTCACCCGCGCTTTGGGGGTTTGCCGCTGGAAATCGAGCTCGATCCAGCGCTCCTGCTCACCGTCGGCCGCCACGGCTCGGATCGGGTACACCTGCTCACCATCGCGGAAGGGCACATGCACCCGGAAGGTGCCGTCGGCATCCAGGGGGACGTGCTGGTCACCGATGAACAGATTGGCGCTGGGTTCGGTGGCGCCGTAGACGATCAGCTCAGCGTCGGCCACCAGCCAGAAGGAACGGGGGCGAACCAGCCCACTCCCGGATTCGCTGCGACCGCTGGCCCAGATCCCCGCTCCGGAGTCATGCAGCAGCTGTTGTTGGTCGAGGGCGAGAGACTCACCTTCTGCAAGGAAAGCCTCAGAACCCACCCGCATCCGGCGTTGCCCAATCGCGGTGGATCGTTGATACATCTGCTCGTGCTCCACGCCACCGCTGGCCATGGGCGAGGTGAAGCTCAACTCCACCGGCAGCTGATCGAGACTGAACGGCACGTACTGGTCGGCAACCACCTCGCTCGGGCCGTCGGCAGGCATCCGTGCCACGGAGGAGACGGCCAGGGACAGCCAGCCACCGTTGCCGAGGCGATAGCCCAGTTCAACGCGATAGTCGCGATCCGGGAGTGGCAGCGGCAGGAACCATTCCGTGGCGCCGGCATCAACCACTACCTCCTGGAGGGCGTGGGGGTGGCTGGCGCCGAAGGGAAGTCCGGTGACATCCGCCACCCGCAGGCAGAGCTGGAAGGCCGAGGCCGCCGCCGCACGCTCACGATCGGCCTGGCTCAGGGTCCAGAACACGTAGCCCCAACGTGGATCCCGGGGAAGGAACGTGATCTGGGTGACCTCGGCGGAAGGGGCCGGTGCCGGTGCTGGGGCCTCAGGCTGGGGAATGAATGGAGCAGGTGTTGTGTCAGCAACCGCCACTGATTCGGTGTCAGCCGTGCTGACTTCCGGTTCCGGCAGTGTCTGCTCCAGTGCTTCAATCAGCTGATCGCGGCTCAGACGGCTGTAGATGCGGCTGAGTCCAGTGGTTTTGGCCAGTTCACGCAGCTGAGCCATGGTGCGGCTGGCCAGGAACATCAGGCGAGGCGTGGATGATGTCACAACACGTAAAGGAACTGGAGCCATGATCCCCCAGCGGCGCCATCTGATCCGGTGATGTCAGCAGATGATCACGAACGGGGATCACTGGGGCGGCGGCGATCTTGCCGGTGGGGCCCGGGGATCAGGGCCCTGTCGGCTCCAGCGGCGCGGGTGGCGCTGGTTGATCGAGACCATCAACCCAGGCTCCGCCCGGCGACCGCCGCGCCCATTCAGTCAGCGATCCTGCACGGGCGCGCCCCCGGTACATCCAGTCGGCCCAGGGCCCCAGGCCCTGGCGCCGTGGCTCAATCCTCTTCCTCGCTGCCTCCCACGGGAATCAGGCGGATCTGCTTCTTGCCCAGTTTGATTTCGAACTCATCACCGGGCTCCAGTCCCAGCTGGGCTGTGTAGGCCTTGCCCACCAGCAGATTGCCGTTGCCTTGCACCGTGGCCACGAAGCTCAGCTTGCGGCCACCGGGCCCCTTGCCTGTCCCGCTGTCGCCCAGGGTGAAGCCCTTGGCTTCCAGCAGGGCTTCGTAAAACGCCGTGAAGTTCAGCCGTTCGGTGCCGTCCTTCTTCGTGCTGACGTAGCCTCACTCGCGAACCAGCTCTGACTTGGAGGCATCGCCCAGTTCCTTGACTTTGGCCAGTAGTTCAGACCCGGTGAGCATGGTGGGGAAGAAACGCCACCAAACAATAACGCTTAAGGCGCACCCGCTGAGCTAGCGCATTGGTCTTCCAGCTGAAGCTGTGTTGTCAGCCTGGCACTTGCAAGCAGAACCAGGCTCCGGCTTTCCAGGGGAATACCTGGCGGCTTCCAGGGTGAGGGAGTGGCTGGCAGGTCTTCACCTGCTGGCAGGCCTGTATCGATCAGCCGCATCCAGCCAGCCGTTGGGCGTGGCAATCCGAAATAGATGGCCTTGGCATAGGCGTTCAGCCCGCACCAGAGAAGCGGTTGACCCTGGGGCTCATGCAGGCTCCAGGCCAGGGTGTGGGACCAGCTGGCCCAATCCGGTTGGTGGCATTCCACGCCATGCCAATGGCGCTCCAGGCCGGCCAGCTCCGGATTGAGCAACGGCGCCAGAGCGAGGCGCAGCTTCAACAGCCGGCGCAGAAACGTCCGCAGTGCCTGATCCGTGGCATCCGGTAGCCAGTGCATCCAGCCCAGGGGGTTGTTCTGACACCAGGTGTTGTTGTTGCCTCCCTGACTGCGGCGCACCTCATCCCCCATCAGCAGCATCGGCACCCCGGGCGACAGCAGCAGGGTGGTCAGCATGTTGCGCAGCTGGCGCTCCCGCAGCGCCGCCACGGCGTGATCCGTGCTGGGGCCCTCCACCCCATGGTTCCAGCTGTTGTTGTGGTTGTCGCCGTCGCGGTCGTCTTCTCCGTTGGCGAGGTTGTGCTTGCCGTTGAAGCTCACCAGATCGGCCAGGGTGAAGCCGTCATGGGCGGTGAGGAAGGTGATGCACTGCCCGGGTCGCACCGGGCCGCGGGTGAACAGATCCGGGCTGCCGCTCATGCGCTGGCCCAGGGGCCAGCAGGTGTTGCCGTCGCCCTTCCAGAACCGGCGCACATCATCGCGGAAGCGACCATTCCAGGCGGCCACCCTCCGGGCGGGGAAGTCGTCGAGGCGATACAGCCCGCCACAGTCCCACGGCTCGCTGATCAATTTGATGTCGGCCAGGTCGGGATCGGCCTCCATCTCCTCGAACAGAGGTGGTGCGTCGAGGGGCATCAACTCCTCGCCTCGGCTCAGGGCAATGCCCAGATCAAAGCGAAAGCCATCGATACCCAGTTCGGTGGCCCAGCAACGCAGCGATTCCAGGATCAGGCGGCGCACCAGCGGACGGTTGGCGGCGATGGTGTTGCCGCATCCGCTCACATCCAGATAGTCGCCCCGGGCATTCTGGTGGTAATAGAGGCGGTCACAGAAGCCGCGCCAGCTCAGGGTGGGCCCCTGCTGATTGCCTTCGCTGGTGTGGTTGTACACCACGTCGAGGATCACCTCGATGCCAGCCCGGTGACAGGCGCTCACCAGGGCCCGCACCTGCTCGCGGGCCTGGCTGGGATCGCTGCCGACGAGGTAGCCGGGATGGGGTGCCATCCAGCTGATCGGGCTGTAGCCCCAGTGGTTGAACCGTCCTGGCGGCGCATCGGTGGGATCGAAGGCCATCACCGGCAGCAATTCGACGGCGGTGATGCCCAGCTCCTGCAGGTAGGGCAGGGTGTCGATCAGGCCCAGCAGCGTGCCGCGCCGCTCCGGTGGCACCGGCGAGCCGCTGCCCTCCGTGAAGCCGCCCACATGGAGCTCATAGATCACCGAGCGCTGCCAGGGATGGCGGGGTCGCGGGGCCGCGTCGAAGTTGAAGCGCTCCCGTTCCGTCACCACCCCCTTGAGGCAGTGGGCGGTGTTGAGGGCAGCCCCGACCGCCGCGCCGCGCCGGTACTCGGCCCAGCCAGCGATGGCGCGGGCGCAGGGGTCGAGCAGCACCTTGGACGGATTGAAGCCGTGGCCCCCCGGTTGCAGGGGCCCGAAGACCCGGTAGCCATAACAGCTCCCCAGACCTGCCCCCACCACCTCCACATGCCAGTGGTCAGCGGAGCGATGGCGGCCATCCAGCTCGATCACCCCCTGGGGTTCGGTGGCGTCCCCATCGGCGAACAGCAGCAGTTCGACGCGGGTGGCCAGCGGCGCCACCACCGAGAAGTTCACGCCCAGGGGTGTGAGGGAGGCCCCCAGGGGCCAGGGGTTGCCGGGGCGGATCGCCGGATTGGGGGCGGACAAGGCACCAGGACCGCTGCAGGCCACAACCTAAGGGTGGTGTGCTTTGTTCAATCCAGCGTCGGACCCGTTCCTGTGCCCCAGCAGCCCAAACCGGAGGCCGGTCGACCGCCTCGGCAGGTGCGCCCGGGGTTGTGGCTGCTGGCCCCGAACCGCGACACCCAGGGCGGCAGCAGCTGGCTGCTGGAGCGACCGGAGGGCCCGCTGCTGATCGACTGCCCCGCGGTGACCCGGGCCAATCTCACCTTCCTGGCGGAGGGGGGGGCGGCGGGCTCGATCGTGCTGACCAGCCGTGAGGGCCACGGCCGCTGCCGCATCCAGGCGGCCACGGGCTGGCCCGTGATCGTGCAGGAGCAGGAGGCGTACCTGCTGCCTGAGGTGGGGCAGCTGCAGGCGTTCGGATCCGAACACACCCTGGCGCCGGGGATTCGGCTGCTGTGGACCCCTGGCCCCACCCCCGGATCCGCCGTGGTTCATGCCCACGGGGCCTGGGGCGATGTGCTGTTCTGCGGACGGCTGCTGCTGCCGCTGGCCCCGGGGGTGCTGGCGCCGCTGCGGACCCGCCGCTGCTTCCATTGGCCCAGACTCCTTGCCAGCATTGGCAGGTTGCGTGATTGGCTGCCGGCCGGTTCCCCAGCCTCCATTGCCTGCGGAGGAGGGCTCGGGGCCCTGCGCGGCGAGGTGCTGGTGGAGCCGGGCGCGGCGGTGCTGGCAGCCATCGCCGGGGGTGCTGGGCGTGATACCACAGCCTGAACTGGCGCACCAATCCCCCAGATCCGTTGCGGTGCTTCACCTGTCAAGTTGCGGTCGGGGCCGGTGACCCATACGATTGGCGCGCTCCACTGCCGGGCGGTCGGATGTCTCGACGCGCCGCCCCTCCGCTCAACTCGAGGTCATCCCTCCTATGAACAAAGCTGATCTGGTCAATGTTGTCGCGGCTCGCACCGAGCTCACCAAAACGGAGGTGGCCGCTGTGGTTGACGCGCTGGTCGAAACCATCATCGATTCGGTGGTCGATGGCAAGAAGGTGTCGATCCTGGGTTTCGGCTCCTTTGAGCCCCGCGATCGCTCCGCCCGCCAGGGACTGAACCCGAAGACCGGAGAGAAGATCAAGATCGACGCCAAGCGTGTCCCGGCCTTCACCGCCGGCAAGTTGTTCAAGGACAAGGTGCAGGGCTGATCGCCGCATCGGCCGGCGCCCCGTGGCCGGCCAGCTCCACTCGCCCGTGCCCCTGCCGGCTCACCTGGCTGAGCTGTTGCAGGTGGGCCAGAAGCGAGGGGGCGCCAGCTATCGCGGACGCTTTGCCCCCTCCCCCACCGGCGCCCTGCACCGCGGCAACCTGCGCACGGCCCTGCTCAGCTGGCTCGATGCCAGGCTCCAAGGCGGAGAGTGGCTGCTGCGGATCGATGACCTCGACACGCCGCGCAACCGCCCCGGCGCGGCGGCCTCCATCCTCCACGACCTGCGCTGGCTTGGCCTCCGCTGGGATGGGCCGGTGTGGCGCCAGAGCCAGGCCCGGGGCCTCTACGGCTCGGTGCTCTCAGCCCTGCGCCGCGGCGGCCAGCTCTATGCCTGCCGCTGCAGTCGGCGGCTGCTGGCCGATGTGTCCGCTCCGCACGGTGGCCTGGCGGTGTATCCGGGCATCTGCCGCCACGCCGGCCATGGCTGGGGCTGGGATCAGGAACGCCTCCCCAGCTGGCGGCTGAAGCTGCCGGGCGGCGAGCTGCGCTGGTCGGAGCGCTGGGGCGCCTGCGGTGTGGTGGATGGCGCCACGGCTGTGGGGGATGTGGTGCTGCGCCGGGCGGATGGCTTCATCGCCTATCACCTGGCCACGGCTGTGGATGAGTTGCGCCTGGGCATCACCGATGTGCTGCGCGGCGACGACCTCTGGAGTTCCACCGCCCCCCAGGTGGCCGTGATCGAGTTGCTGGGAGCGGAGCCGCCTCGCTACGGCCACCTGCCGCTGTGGCGCGATGCCGCCGGACGGCGGCTGAGCAAGCGCGAGGCGGCAGGGGGGATTGCCGGTGACCAGCAGCGGGGTCTGGATGCGCCGGCGGTGATCGGCCTGTTGGCGGCCAGCGCGGGGCTGGTGCCCGCGGGCAGCCGCCTCAGTGCCGAAGACCTTCTGCGGGAGCTCACGCCGCAGCGCTTCGCCGCAGCCCTGGCCACGACGCGGCCGCCGACGGGGCCGGCGGCGGGGGGCGAGGCGGACAGGCCGCCCCAGGCTTAAGCAAAGCTTCGGGATCAATGGGTACAAATCCCGCCACACTGACCCCTACTCCTCCGGGCCAGATCAGGCCCCCTCCATGGCACCCTTGAATCGATTCAGCCGCGACCAGAAGCGTTGTCGCACCTGTGGCGGCAGCGGCATGCTGCGGCTTGGTGATCAGCGCTACCGCACGTGTCTCGACTGCCTGGGCCAGGGCCTCAACCCCGGCCTCTCCCCTGGTCGCTCCCCGGCCAGCTCCGCCGCCGATCTGCTGCAGGGCTCCCTGCCCCGGGCCTTCAGCGGCGCTGGGACTTCTTCTGTTTCCAGATGAAGAAGGCCGCGGTGGCCACCACCACTGCCAGCGGGGCGGCGGTGAGCAGCAGAAGAATGACGGCGGTCCAGTCGGTGTACATCGCTGCAGGCTCCGGGGCGGGCTTGAACGCCGGGCCATCATCCCAGCAGGGCGGCGGCCCTGTTCGTCTGCTGCTGGGAGTGCTGGGGCCCCTCGTGCTGGCTGCGTCCGCGACCGCCGGGGTTGTGTTCGAGAACTGCCAGACCGCTGCCGACGGCAGCATCAGCTGCGACACCCGCCCCACCGGCGGCACCCTGATGGACGATGAGGCCGCCCGCTACGGGCTGTTTGACGAGGCCAGTCCGGGCTGGGCCGAGTTCGACCCCTACGAGGGCTACGACGACATGGTGGGCGGCAACTGGACCTGACTGAGCCCACCCCTGCCATGGCCCAGGCCAGCCCCGGATCCAGCGCCCGCCGCAGCGCCGCCACCGACCGCACCTACGACATCCTGCGCAGCGGGCGGCAGCCCCTGGCGCCGTTCTTCAGCCCGCTCACGGTGGCGGTGATCGGCGCCAGTGAGCGGGAGGGCAGCGTGGGCCGCACCCTGCTCTGGAACCTGATCCGCCACCCCTTCGGCGGCACCGTGTACCCGGTGAATCCCAGGCGCCACAGTGTGCTCGGCATCCAGGCCCACCCCAGCGTGACGGCCCTGCCGGAGCCGGTGGATCTGGCCCTGATCGCCACCCCGGCGGCGACGGTGCCGGAGCTGGTGGCGGAGTGCGCGGCGGCGGGGGTGCAGGCGGCGGGGGTGCTCAGCGCCGGGTTCCGGGAGGTGGGGGCCGAGGGCCTGGCGCTGGAGGCCCGGCTGCGCGATGCGATCCGCGGCAGCGGCCTGCGGTTGCTGGGGCCCAACTGCCTGGGGCTGATGAACCCGCGCCTGGGCCTCAATGCCACCTTCGCGGCGTCGCTGGCCGAACCCGGCCACTGGGCTTCCTCAGCCAGTCGGGGGCGATCTGCACGGCGGTGCTCGACTGGAGCCGGCGCCAGCGGGTGGGCTACAGCGCCTTCGTGTCGATCGGCTCGATGCTCGATGTGGG